>JAFAMM010000021.1 GCA_019233375.1 Acidobacteriaceae bacterium | reverse complement strand
TAAGCCTTCCTTTCTCCTTAACCCATGCTTGGATCGATTGTGAAGGCAGTTGGCTTTTGCGGATACCCTACTTAGTCAAACGGCGAGTTCGCTGGATAATCAGAACGGCCGTTACCACCTTTGGGGGATAGGGCGGTGCTACCTTTGCGGTCTATAAATCAGGAGGGACGATGCGCTTCCGGCCGAACACCCAGGCATCGATCGACCAGGTTCCGGGTCCGATCATGGCCAGGGTTGCCCCGAGCACAGCCAGGAAAAGAGGGGTAGCAGCAGTGGCCGGCGACATGAAAGCGGTACACGCCTCAAGAATGGCTACGACAGCGCCAGCGATCGGAGTCCACAGGCCCGCAATCAGCAGAGTGCCCGCGACCGCACCGATGCTCTCTGGAACGACTTTCGCGCACATCGGATTCGCAATTGCGCACGCAACATCGCAATAGACCAGCGCTCCTCCCGTAAGCAGCCTCTGAGCCAGAAGCCCGCGACCGGGCCAACCATCCGCAAACGTAGAGAACAGCCTTTGCACACCAATACCGCTTTCAGCATAAGCAGTACGCAACCAAATCGAAACGTTCGAAAATGGAGCCCGGCGCTCCTACTTTAGTGGGATCGCGCTCTTTCTAAATTTCGATAATTCCGCGTTTCAGCGCGATGGTTACGGCGTGAGTGCGGTCGTTCGCGGCGAGCTTGGAGAGGATGCTTGTGACGTGGCTTTTGACGGTTTCCTCGGTAATGGAAAGCTGCGCCGCGATCTCCTTATTCGCATTTCCCGCTGCGATCAACCGGAGAACGTCGAGTTCCCTGGGCGATAGTTCGTCTTCGCCGGCATGCTCGGCCACGGCGGCAGCGATTTCCGGCCCGAGCCGCTTTTGCCCCGCGTGCACGGCGCGGATGGTCTCCAGAAGTTCTTTATGCACATTTCCCTTCAAGATATAGGCGCGCGCTCCGGCCTTTAGAGCGCGCATGACTTGAACGTCACCCGCATACGTGGTTAGCACGATGACGCGCGCGTTTGGAAATTCGCTGCGAATCGCGATGATGGCCTCGATCCCGCTCATATCCGGCATCTGCAGATCCATCAAGGTGATATCAGGCCGGTGCGCCTTGAACTTCTGTATGGCCTCTCGTCCGGTGGCTGCCTCCGCAATCATCTCCATATCGGATTCGAGGCCGACCAGCGACGCTATGCCCTGGCGAAGCAGAGGGTGGTCGTCCGCAGTCAGAATTCGGATAGGTTTTGTTTTCCCGCCGCTCACGACTGCGCTCTTTTCCGATGAAACAATGCAAACGGACGGCGGCCATCCCGGGCTGCTTGGTAGGCGACCGAGCCAGGGATGTTCAGCTCCACTTCCGTGCCCGCGCCCGGCTGGCTCCAGATGTTCAGTTCGCCGCCGATGAGTTTCGCCCGCTCGCGCATACCTGTGAAACCCCAGTGGCCCGCGCGTTCGCCTGCCGCCAAGATGTTCGAGTCGATTCCTTTGCCGTCATCGCGAACGCGCAATCGAAACAGCCGCTCCTCATAGCGGATCGCGGCTTCAATCTCGCTCGCGTTTGCATGTTGGAACGCATTGCGCAGCAACTCGCGGCCAATGCGGTACGCTTCGTCCTGAATCAACGGGTTCAGTTCCCGTTGCTCGCCTTCCACCGTCGTACGGAAAAGCGCCGGCCGCCGGTCATCCGCACTCTGTGCGTGCGCCAGCTCCTGGGCGGTGAGCGTCAGCAGCCTCGCTAAGTTGGTGTGAACAGGCGACCGCAGCTCCCCGATCGCTTCCCGGCCTTCCGCGATAGCCGCTTCTGTCGAGCTGATGGCGTGATCGAGCGTTTCAACTGCATGTTCCGGCCGGCGCGAAATGAGCGTACGAGCGACCTGCATTTGGAGGAGTGACGCCTGAACGCTCTGTAGTAACGTGTCATGAAGTTCTCGCGCGATACGGGTGCGCTCAATTACACGCTCTTCGAGGCGGGCGTGGAACCTTTGCGCCATTTGACCGAGTCGAAGCCGGTATAGCGCCCACGCTATAGCCAAAACCATGGCAACACAGGCCGCCCGGAACCAGTTCGTCTGATAATACGCGGGCGCGATAGAGAACTCCAACGTGTCGCCGGTTTTGTTCCACAGCCCGCTGTTGTTGCATGCCACAACGCGAAAAGT
>JAFAMM010000138.1 GCA_019233375.1 Acidobacteriaceae bacterium | reverse complement strand
TTTGCGGTGCGGCGCGAGCATCTTGCGGCGGTGGGAGGACTTGCGGCCTGCTCGGCTTCGCATATGGCACGGCTCGCCGGAAAGCTCTGCAACCATGCCCGCGAGCACGGTCTGCGGATTCTGGTTACGCCCTATGCGGTCGCAACTTTCGAGAGCGCTCCACCCGTTGCCGCCGTTGACGAAGCCGATGTGTGGCAATGCGTCTCGAAGTTTTGGCTTAAAACGGCAATCACAAAAGGCAAAACTCCGCATCGAGAGAGCCAAGCGTGAGAGTCTGGGGCGGGGCAGCATCGCCGCGCGGGCTACCGGACGGGAGCCCGATTCATCTGTTTGTAATGCCAATGTCATATCACGGTTATGACGGCGTCTTCATACTGAGAGGGCGAAAGCTGAAAGTGTGTCGAGCACGCCGTGTTTTCAGATCTAGCGTTTCACCGCTTACAAGGAAAAATACAGATGAGATTGCTTTGCGCCATGCGCTCCGTTCGGGGAAATCTCGCAGTTCTCACAGCCATTTCAGCCGCGAGTGCGGCACTTCCGTTACATGCACAGGTGAGCCTGACCGGCGCCGGCGCGACCTTTCCGGCCCCGATTTATCAGAAGTGGTTCAACCAGTACCAGTCAATCGGACATGTCCAAATAAACTATCAGGCGATCGGTTCCGGCGGCGGCATCAAGTCGGTTTCGGAAGGAACGGTTGACTTTGGCGCCAGCGACGCGCCGCTTACGGATCAACAGCTTGAGAATTATAAGCAGAAGCACGGCGGTCACGCCGTTCTGCTTTTTCCCACCGTTCTTGGGGCCGCTGTTCCGAGCTACAACATTCCTGGTGTGAAGGAAGCTTTGAATTTCACGCCTGAGGCTCTAGCCGGTATCTATCTCGGCACTATCACGAAATGGAACGACAAAGCAATTGCGAGCGCAAATCCTGGCGTGAAACTTCCGAATCTGGACATTGTTGTTCTTCACCGGTCCGAAGGAAGCGGTACAACCTACTGCTGGACGGATTATCTATCGAAGATCAGCCCTGCATGGAAGTCGAAAGTTGGAAAAAATACTTCTGTCGATTGGCCCGTCGGACTCGGCGCAAAGGGGAATGACGGAGTGGCGGGACTACTGAAGCAGCAGCAGGGTGCAATCGGCTACATCGAACTGATTTATGCCGTTAACAACAATATTGCCTACGGAAAGGTCAAGAACGCGTCCGGTGATTTTGTGAAAGCAGACCTCGCTTCGGTCACCGCCGCAGCGGCCGCTCTAAAAGAAATGCCTGCCGATTTCCGCGTGTCTATCACGAACGAGAATGGCCCGGGCGCTTATCCAATCTCCACCTTCACTTGGCTGCTGGTTCCGTCTTCCTGGTCTGATCAGTCGAAAAAGAACGCGATGGTCGGTTTTCTGAAATGGGCAATTACGAGTGGCCAGAGTTCGGTCGAGTCACTGCAGTACGCAAAGCTGCCCGCCAGCGTGGTTACCAAGGAACAAGCTCAGATCAATCTCATAAAGTAGTGGAGACGCGGCGTTGTCCGCGTGCGACTGCCCATGGCAAGTTCAACCTACATCTCCGATCTTCTTCGTCGCGAGCCGTCAAAAACGTTCTGGGGGCGGCTCAAGGGCGGCGACGAGCTGTCGTACCCGATCACGCTTGCCTGTACGGTCTCCATTCTGTTGATTGTCGCTCTCATCGTTGCTGAACTCTGGTCTCACTCGCAAGCGACGGTGCAGAAATTCGGCTTGGGCTTTCTGACCTCGCGAACCTGGGACCCGAATGACGGTGTGTTTGGAGCACTACCGTTCATCTACGGCACGTGCGTGACCTCCGCGGTGGCGCTTTTGATTGCCATTCCACTGGGCGTTGCCGCGGCGATCTTCCTGGCTGAAATGGCGCCTCCCAAAGCCTCGAATCTGTTAACGTTCCTGATTGAACTGCTTGCGGCAGTTCCCAGTGTGATCTATGGACTCTTGGGCATTTTCGTTCTTTTGCCGATCATCCGCGATTACCTGGTTCCCGCGCTACGCGCGGCCTTCGGATACGTCCCGCTGTTTTCGGGCCCCTTTTACGGCGTCAGTCTGCTGTCGGCGGGCTTGGTTCTATCCGTGATGGTGGTCCCGTTCATCATTTCCGTGTCACGAGAAGTGCTGCTTGCGGTGCCGACAGATCAGCGCGAAGCGGCGCTCGCACTCGGCGCTACGAAATGGGAGACCACCTGGGACATCGTGCTGCCCAATGCGAGCACTGGGATCCTCGGCTCTGTTTTCCTGTCCCTGGCGCGTGCCTTGGGGGAGACGATGGCCGTCACCATGGTTATCGGCAATACGCCAAAGATCGCGGCCTCATTGTTCTCGCCTGGCTACTCCATCGCGGCGGTCATCGCGAACGAATTCGCAGAAGCGAGCGGTACCCTCTACATCTCATCGCTCATCTTTCTCGGCCTGGTCCTATTCGGCCTCACGATTGTTATCAATGCGATCGCGCGAATTCTGATCATCGTTACAACCCGGACGGCTGCATAACATGACGCAAGAGATTTCGTTGAGACGCCGCATAACAAACGTAGTCATGCTCTCACTGACGGGCTTTTGCACCGTACTTGTGATCGGCGTTCTCTTTTTCATCCTTGGATATCTCTTCGTGCATGGCGCGCGGTCGTTAAACCTGGCTTTTTTTACGCAGCTTCCTAAGCCTTCGGGCGAAACTGGCGGCGGCATGGCGAATGCCATTGTAGGCAGCGGCAAGGTTCTGCTGATCGCCGTTCTGATCGGAGTGCCCATCGGATCGCTCGCGGGTATTTTTCTCGCCGAGTACAGCAACAAAACGTTCGCGTTCACAATCCGCTATGTGGTGGATTTGCTCAATGGAATCCCATCGATCGTCATCGGGATCGTGGCGTACTCGCTGGTGGTGTTGCCGATGAAACACTACTCGACGCTGGCCGGCGGCGTAGCGCTGGGTATCATGATGATCCCCATTGCGGTTCGCACGACAGAGGAGTTCCTGCTCGCCGTTCCGAATTCGCTTCGCGAGGGCGCCATGGCGCTCGGCGCCACTAAAGCCAAGACGATCTTTACCGTCGTCGTGCCGGCGGCCATCTCTGGTCTGATTTCAGGCATGATGCTGAATCTCGCGCGTGTCGCAGGCGAAACGGCGCCCCTGCTCTTCACCGCTCTCGGTAATATGTTTTGGAGTAAAGGCTGGCTCCAGCCGGTAGCGACACTGCCCGTGATGATCTACAATTATGCGCTTGCGCCAGCGGAGGATCTTCACCAACAGGCTTGGGCAGCCGGGTTCGTTCTGCTGGCTCTGGTTCTTGCCATCAACATAACCGCTAGACTGATAATTGCACGGGGACCTGCGTCCTCAAGGAGGTAGTTTTGGCAACTCCCCAGCAGCCTGCGCTAAAAGATATCACCTCTGCTCCCGCTTCCAACGCTGCAGTAAGTCGATCCCGGCTCTGCAAACTGAGCGCGAAGAACATAAATTTCTTTTACGGTTCGTTCCAGGCCCTGTACGGGATCAGCCTTGATATTGAGGCCAATAAGGTGACCGCGTTCATCGGACCTTCCGGTTGCGGCAAATCCACCTTTCTGCGGACCATGAACCGCATGAATGAAGCGCTTCGGAATACGCGTGTCGAAGGCGAGCTGCTGATCGACGGCGAAAACCTGCTCGCCATGGACGTCACTTACGTGCGCCGGCGCGTGGGGATGGTCTTCCAAAAATCAAACCCATTTCCGAAGACGATCTTTGACAACGTGGCCTACGGGCTTCGGGTGAACGGCGTTACGAAAAAATCCGTGATCGAGGAGGCGGTTGAAAGAAGCCTCACGCATGCCGCTTTGTGGACTGAGGTGAAAGACAAGCTGCAGAAACCGGCCACGGCTCTCTCCGGCGGCCAGCAGCAGAGATTATGCATCGCGCGCGCGTTAGCGGTCGAGCCGGAGGTGTTACTGCTCGATGAGCCCTGCTCGGCTTTGGACCCGATCGCCACGCTCAAAATCGAGGAGCTGCTTTTCCAGATTAAAGACATGACCACCATCGTCATCGTCACGCATAATATGCAGCAAGCGGCGCGTCTGGCGGACCGGACCGGCTTCTTTCTGCTGGGTAAACTGATCGAGATAGACGACACGCGCACTATCTTCCAGAACCCTGCCAAGAAAGAGACCGAGGATTATGTAACCGGCCGCTTCGGTTGATATCGGCATAGTTAGGGGCAAAAGATCTGTGCGTCACTTCGAACAAGAGCTGGAAGGGCTGAAAGCGAAACTCCTTGAGATGAGCGCGCTGGTCGAGAGCGCAATCTATCGGAGTGTTCAGGCTGTCGTCGAAAGAAACGAGGAGCTAGCGCAGCAGGTTCTGCGGAACGAAGGCCGTATCAATCAGCTTGAGATAGAGATCGACGATAAAGCGATCGGGATGCTGGCATTGCAAGCTCCTCTGGCCGCCGACCTGCGGCTGGTCACAGCAAGCATCAAAATCAACAATGATCTGGAACGTATGGGTGATCTCTCGGTGAGTATTGCCCAGAGCGCGCTGGCTCTCATCAAGGAACCTCTGATTGGGCCTCTCATCGACATTCCGCATATCGCGGGACTGGCTCAGGGAATGGTTCGTAAGGCCTTAGATGCGTTTGTAAACCGGGATCCCGAACTCGCCCGCAGTGTACTGGCATCCGACGATGCCGTCGACAACATGCGGACCGCCAGCTATCACGAGCTGATCAGCTTCATGGAGACACATCCCCAGCAGATTCCCCAAGCGCTCTATCTGCTATCTGTCATCCGCAATTTGGAGCGCATCGCCGATCACGCAACAAATGTGGCCGAAGATGTGTTGTTCCTTGTGAAAGGTATCGATGTACGCCATCACAATGAGGAACGGAGCGCTGTCCCGCAGCAGCGTTGAGATGCGCGGTATCGAGGTCCGGCTATCTCAGATTGCATGGACCTCGCGATCTTTCGCAAGGGTTCAATCATGTCTGGCCATCCGCTCTCCGATGCGCGGGCCATTCGCTCCACGCTAAGAAATAGGCGAGGATTAGTTGAACGACGGGAATCAGCGCGAGTACGGCAATGATTCCGGGGTATCCCATTCTTCCTCGCGATCAACCACAAGGGAAATAAATGCACAGCGACTATGAGCAGCACAGCGGCAGTTATACCCGGCCCGAAATGAACCGCAATCATAGACGCCGAGTATAGCGCCGGAAACAGAGTGCGGTGGAATTGCGCACCCCTGGACCATTAGGCGCGGGGGAAAATCAAATACGCGGCTTTAGCGCCGCCTCG
>JAFAMM010000081.1 GCA_019233375.1 Acidobacteriaceae bacterium | reverse complement strand
AGTCGGACTCCGTCGCGACGCTTGTGAGTGGAACACTCAAAGCCCGCCTGCAAAAAAGTACGAAAAAGCGGAGATTCTGATGACAACGCCAATCCTTATAAGTGCGCGTGCATATAACCAGCATTGGCAAGCACTTAAGTTTTCTCCCGACGCGGAGATTTAGTCGCATTTCTCAACAGGGTCTTCCGCCCTGCGAAAATGTAGACCAGGAATACGTTGATTTGGTTACTAAGAGAAATCAGTGTGCTTTATCTAGTACGCGCGACTTCGGATTTTGCTACTGGTTCAGCTCGCTGGCGGCACTTCTGCCGAGCGCAGTCGCACCCTGGAACACAAGGTTCAGGGCAGGATTCAGGTATTTGCCAATGTGCGGCTCTTTCGCTGACGAGCCGGGCAGCATGTAGCGATTGATCACCGTCATGAGCTCTCGGACCACTTCGGGCATGAGCGCCTCCGATGCAATCAGAACCTTGGCGGGTAGCGAAATGGTACAGATATGGCGCCTTTTTTGAACAGCGTCGACGATTTCCTGCGCCGCATAGTCCGCCGCCACAGAAAAACCGGGCAGATTGCCGAGAAGTCCAAACCACGTGAACTCCTCGCGTGACGCGCCTTTGAATTCGGCGTTCAAATACGACCCGGTGCGCATGAGACCGGGCACAACGGTGAGCACATCGATGTTCTCTGACCTGAGCTCGGCGCTCAGGCCCGTCGAAAAGCCAACGAATGCAAATTTGGCACAGCTGTAAGGCAGCAGATGCGGAACGCTGACACGCCCCCCGACAGATGTGATATTGATCACGTGACCGCCGCCCTGCTTCTTCATGTGTGGCAGGACGGCGAATGTCATGTTCAGGCCCGCCCAGAACATCAGGTTCATCGCTTCGTCGTAGTCACTGTGAGTGAAGGCGTCAACGGGGCCGACAACGATCTTGCCCGCATCGTTCACCAGAATGTCGATGCGCCCGAAATGTTCCAACACACGCTTCACAAGGGAATCGATATCGGCTTGCCTGGTGACGTCCGCTGCAAACACGGCAGCATCGATGTGGCGGGAAGCGAGCCTTTGCTGTGCGCTGCGAAGTTCATCTTGATTGCGAGCGCAAATCGCGACCCGGACTCCTCGTCCGCCCAACTCCGCCGCAAGCGCAAGGCCCAGGCCGCGCGAGCCGCCTGTGATCAGCGCTGTCATGCCCCGGAACTGAACACTGTGCTGTGCGCCCGTTCGAGCGAACTTCCGAACAGCAATTCCGGCTCCGATAAAGCCCGCGGCAGCCAGCCAGGGAGCAACTTGAGAGCGATTGATCTTTTTCAAGTGATTGTTCATTTCAACGAGTGCGGCGCAAACCCGAGATCCATTGAGAAAGAATCCGCCCCACTTTGAAAGTTTCACAAGCCGTCGCGCGAAAATGTCCGAGCTTCCCGTACGCCCCGGCAGCCCGGCGATCAGGCGAAGTTCGTTTCGCAAAAATCAGTGCGCCGCCGCGCCGGATTGCACATAGCGGCGCAGAATCGCCGGGAGGTTCTGCGAAAACGCCGAACGCGCCATGACCACGTCACAGCCGCGCTCCTGCGCCGCTAATTTCAAATCTGTCTGCACATGGGATACATATCCGAGCAGATCGACGCCCGTGGTCCGGCTGTCCGATTTAAGTTTCGTGATCAGGTCCAGCGCGTCCACGCTGCCATTATTTAAATCCAGAATGATGGCAGCGGGACCCTGCTTTGCCTCATCCAGCGCTTGTTCGGCTGTTTTTGCAAACAGGACACTCGCACCGGCGCGCTTGGCCGTCTCCTGGATCTTGACGGAAAAGATGAGGTCGCTAACCACCGCAACGATTTTCTTGTTCTGATTTGTCATCTAAGATTCACAGTGCAACTTTAGTTTTCATTCTAAAAAGCTGGCTCTCCCGAAACTCCCGCACTAGCCTTATCATCAGAGATGCCATGAGCGTCGTCGTCCAACCGGTAACCGAAATCAATCCTTTGCAGGATCCGCTGCGTTTTGCGCGCCGCGTCCCACCCTGCGCGATCGTGATCTTTGGAGCAAGCGGCGATCTGTCGAAGCGCAAGCTGCTGCCCTCGCTGTACCGGTTGTTTTACGAGCGGCGCATACCGCCGAACTTCGCCGTCATCGGGAGTTCCCGAACGCCGATGTCCGATGATGAGTTCCGCGGGCGCATGAAGGATTCGGTTTCCAAGTTCCTGGAGGATGCTCCTTTTGACCAGGATGTCTGGACGTCGTTCGCGCAGCTGTTGTTCTATGTGCCAGGCGATCTGAATAATCCGTCCTCTTACGACGATTTGCGCAGGAAGCTGGACGAGGTGGAACAGTCGTACCAGACCGGCGGCAACGTCCTGTTCTACCTCTCAACGCAGCCAAGTCATTACGCCGAGGCCATCCTTGAACTCGGCAAGCACCAGTTGAATCGTGGCAACGGCTGGCGGCGCGTCATTATCGAGAAGCCGTTCGGCCACGATCTGGAGAGTGCCCGCAAGCTCAACGACGAGATTCACAAGGTCTTCGACGAATCAGAGGTTTATCGCATCGACCATTACCTGGGCAAGGAGACCGTCCAGAACATTTTGGCGTTTCGCTTCGGGAACAGCATGTTTGAGCCACTCTGGAACCGGCGCTACGTCAATCATGTCCAGATTACGGCCGCCGAATCGATTGGCGTCGAAGGCCGGGGCGGGTACTACCAGGAAGCCGGCGCCCTGCGCGACATGATTCAGAACCACTTGAGCCAGGTGATGGCGACTATCGCGATGGAGCCGCCCGCTGTGTTCGACGCCAGCAACGTGCGCGATGAACGTGCGAAGCTGTTGCGGGCGGTCCGCGTCGTGAAGCCGGAAGACGTTCCGAAATATGCGGTGGCGGGACAGTACGGGCCGGCGACGGTCGGCGGTGTGGATCTCCCCGGCTTCCGGCAGGAGCCGAGCGTGGATCCCGAGTCGCAAACCGACACATACGCCGCGGTCACGTTCTTCGTCGACAACTGGCGCTGGGCTGGAGTGCCTTTCTATATCCGCACCGGCAAGCGCATGCCCAAACGTGTTACTGATATTGCCATCCAGTTCTCCTCACCGCCTCTCGGCCTGTTCACCCAAGAAACGAAAACGGGACCGCGCGAAGTGCGGCCGAATCTCCTCGTGCTTCGGATTCAACCGGAAGAAGGAATCTCGCTTCGGTTCCTATCAAAGAGCCCGGGCAGCGGTATGCGCGTGCGGCCTGTCTCGATGGACTTCAATTATGGATCGAGTTTTGGCGAGCGCACGCCGACCGCGTACGAGACCTTGCTCGTAGACGCGATGGCCGGCGATCCTACCTTGTACACGCGTCAGGATATGGTCGAAGCGAGCTGGCAGATTGTGCAGCCGATTCTTGACGTGTGGGCGCACACCACTTTCGATTTCCCGAATTACGCCGCTGGAACATGGGGGCCGAAAGCGTCGGACGAAATGCTGGCCCGCCAGGGTCATGTGTGGAGAATCCCGTGAGCAGCACCGTCATCTTCCCGGCCCAGCCGGAACAGATCCTTAAGGGTCTGAGCAAAGTCTGGACTTCGCTCGCACACGAGGAAAAAGAGATGGGCGCGCCTACTGTGCTGCGCGCCTGCGCCATGACGCTGATCGTTGCCACTGACGCCAAGGAAGGCGGCTTTGATGAATCTCAAACGATCTCCGAGCTGATGCGTGAACATCCGAGCCGCGGCATCGTGCTCACGGTCTCGCCCGATGCCGAACACGATCTGCAGGCTCGTGTTCTGGCGCAGTGCTGGAAGCCGTTCGGCAAAGCGCAACAG
>JAFAMM010000384.1 GCA_019233375.1 Acidobacteriaceae bacterium | reverse complement strand
ACGGCGTGACAATGAGGAAAAGCGATCTGGACCACTGATGCCTTACCCGAGCCGCGTCCGCATTGTAGAAGTGGGCCCACGTGACGGTCTGCAGAACGAAAAAAAGATCGTGCCGGTCGAGATCAGGGTCGAACTGATCCAGGCGCTGGCGGCGGCCGGTTTGAAATCCATCGAGGCAGGCAGCTTCGTTTCGCCGAAATGGGTGCCGCAGATGGCGGGTACCGATGCGGTATTGGGGAGGCTCACGCGGGCGGCGGGCGTCTCCTTTCCCGTGCTGGTTCCGAATCTGCAGGGCCTCGAGGCCGCACTGGCCTCAGGTGTTAGCGAGATCGCGGTTTTTGCAGCAGCATCTGAGACGTTTTCGCAACGCAACATAAATGCTTCGATTCCCGAGAGCCTGACACGTCTAAGGAGCGTAACCGAGGCGGCGCTACTTCGCGGCTTAAGAGTGCGAGGCTACGTTTCCTGCGCACTCGGCTGCCCCTTTGAAGGACACGTTGAACCCGCGGCAGTTGGCCGGGTCGCGCGGGCTTTGTACGAGTCGGGTTGTTATGAGATCTCGCTGGGCGATACGATCGGCGTTGGCACGCCTTTGAAGGCGCAGGCCATGATTTCCGCGGTGGCGGAAAGCATTCCCATAGCCCATCTTGCTGTGCATTATCACGACACGTGGGGGCAGGCCCTGGCGAACATTCTGGGCTCGCTGCAACTTGGGATTGGCGTGGTGGATAGCTCGGTCGCGGGACTTGGCGGGTGCCCGTACGCGCCGGGCGCAACGGGCAATGTCGCAACGGAAGATGTAGTGTACATGCTGGACGGCATGGGCATTGAGACCGGCGTTAACCTCGAGAAACTGGCGGCGGCCGGTCGGTTCATTTCACAACATGTCGGCCGCGCTCCAGCCTCGAGAGCTGCCGCTGCTATGATCGCCTCTTGCGGATTGAGAGCCGGTGAACAAAGTCCAAGCTAGTGCCGATGCAGCAGTCGCCGATATCCCAGATGGGGCTACGATCATGTTCGGGGGGTTCGGCCTGTGCGGCATTCCTGAAAACCTGATTGCCGCTTTGGTGCGAACAGGTGTGAAGGGACTGCACACGATCAGCAATAACATGGGCGTGGACGGTTTCGGCATGAGCCTGATGCTGCAGGCCGGCATGATCGCATCGCACATCGGCAGCTACGTAGGCGAGAACCGGCTTCTTGAGTCAATGGCGCTGGCAGGCCAACTGGAGGTCACCCTGATCCCGCAGGGAACGCTGTCGGAGCGCATTCGGGCGGCCGGCGCGGGGATCCCCGCTTTCTACACCCCTGCGGGTGTGGGTACGGTTGTGGCGGAAGAAAAGGAAATTCGCGAATTTGAGGGACGCCCGTACGTGATGGAACGCGCACTACACGCGGATTTCGCGCTGGTGAAAGCGTGGCGCGGCGACCGGCTCGGCAACCTGGTGTACCGGAAAACCGCGCGCAACTTCAATCCAATGATGGCCACGGCAGCAACCGTCACCATCGCGGAAGTGGAGGAGCTGGTAGAGCCAGGCGAAATCGATCCGGACCACGTGATGACGCCGGGCATCTACGTCAAGCGCATTATCCAAGGTGAGATCTATGAGCACCGTATTGAGCGCCGAACCACTAGAAAAGCGTGAACGGATCATCCGGCGCGTCGCTCGCGAGCTGCGCGACGGTTACTACGTGAATCTCGGCATTGGTATGCCGACCATGGTCGCCAATCATGTTCCACCGGGCATCGAGGTCATCTTCCAGTCAGAGAACGGCATGCTGGGGGTCGGGCCATATCCTCTGCCTGGCGAAGAAGACCCGGACCTAATTAATGCGGGAAAGGAAACGGTGAGCGAGTTACCCGGCTGCTGTTATTTTTCGAGTGCAGACTCTTTCGCGATGATTCGCGGCGGCCACATTGATCTGAGCATTCTGGGCGCAATGGAAGTGGATGAACAGGGAAACCTTGCCAACTGGATGGTTCCCGGGAAAGTGGTGAAAGGTATGGGAGGCGCCATGGATCTAGTGGCAAGCGCTCGGCGGGTGATCGTCGCGATGGAACATACACACAAGTCCGGCAGTCCGAAGATCCTCAAGCGCTGCACACTGCCGCTGACCGGGTTACGAGTTGTGCATATGATCGTAACGGAACTAGCCGTGATTTCCGTCACGCTGAATGGTCTGCGTTTGGACGAACTGGCGCCGGGAATATCGAGAGAACAGGTGCAAGCCGTCACGGAGCCCGAACTGATATGACCAAACCGACTCGGAGAAGCTTCAACGCGGGTGCTTTGAGCGCGGCACTTCCGCTCGGGAGCGGCGTGATGGGATTAGCCGCCGCGAAAGATAAGACAATCACGTCCGCATCCGTTCCCGGCGATCCCGACGCTCCAGCGGTACAGGAAGGCACGCAGCCTGAGATCGCACCTTTTGGCGGTGACTTGCAGTTCGAGCGGCGCGATTCCGGTTTGAAAGCCGTCCCGTTCGCACGCGCCGATGTGCATCTCTTGCCCGGTCCGTTTCTGGCGGCGGAACAGGCCAATGCCGAGTGGCTGCACTCGCTGCCTGCTGACCGTCTGCTGCGCAATTTCCGCGTGAATGCAGGCCTGCCGTCTTCCGCCGAGGCGTTGGGCGGGTGGGAAAAACCGGACTGTGAACTTCGCGGCCACTTTGTAGGGCACTATCTCTCCGCATGTGCGCTGATGAGTGCGTCTGCGGGTGATGCGGAACTGCTGGCGCGTGGGAATGAGATCGTCGCGGAGCTGGCCGTTTGCCAAGGCCGGCTTAGCGGCGGGTACTTAAGCGCCTTTCCGATTGAGTTCTTTGACCGGCTCCAGGCTCGCAAGCCTGTGTGGGCGCCCTTTTATACCATCCACAAGATCATGGCCGGGCTACTGGACATGTACGAACTAACGGGCAACAAACAGGCACTGCAGGTGCTCACCGCCATGGCCGAGTGGACGGGCGCGTGGACGGCGGCGATCACAAGGCAGCAGATGCAAATGGTGCTCGATACCGAGTATGGCGGAATGAACGAGGTTCTGTACGATCTGGCCGCGGTGAGAAGCGATACTTCGTTCGCTGTTGTGGGTGACCGCTTTACCAAAGAGCGTTTTTTCAATCCACTCGCGCTGCGGCGGGACGAGCTGCGCGGACTTCACACGAACACTCACATTCCACAAGTAATCGGGGCGGCGCGGCGGTACGAATTGAGCAGTGACCCGCGATTCAGGGAAGTGGCAGACACGTTCTGGACCAATGTGACCCAAACGCGCGCGTACGCAACGGGCGGTACGAGTAACAATGAGGGCTGGCTGGTGCAGCCGAACCGGCTCGCCGCCGAGCTATTCGCCGGTTACAACACCACCGAGTGCTGTTGCGCGTACAACATGTTAAAGCTCACTCGCCAGCTATATACGTGGAGAGCGGACGCGCGATATTTTGATTATTACGAGCGCGTGCTTTATAACCACCGGCTAGGCGCGATTGATTCCAGGACCGGGACCACACAGTATTACCTCGGAATCGTTCCGGGCTCCTGGCGGACCTTTGGTACGCCTTTCGATAGTTTCTGGTGCTGCAACGGAACTGGCGCGGAAGAGTTTTCGAAGCTGAACGACAGCATCTACTTTCACACCGCAGATGCGCTTTACGTGAATCTGTTTATTGCGTCGGATCTCAACTGGAGAGATCGCGGGCTTCGACTCAAACAGGAGACGAAGTTTCCCGATGAGGCGGAAACGCGCCTGACACTCGCGCTCGACAGGCCATCGCGCTTTGCGCTGAATCTTCGCGTACCCGAATGGGTCGCATCCGCACCCGTGATTCGCGTGAACGGGACGACAGCGAGTGCGACGGCGCTTCCAGGGAGCTACGTATCGGTTGATCGCACATGGGAGTCGGGCGACACGGTTGAAATGACTCTGCCCATGCGTCTGCGGCTTGAACCGATGGCCGATGATTCCTCACTCACCGCGATCTGCTACGGACCGCTCGTTCTCGCCGGAGAGATGGGAAAAGTAGAAGGCGCGGAGCTAGGGGCTATGGGACCCGACCTGAAGAAGCAGCCGCGGGTGCCGGTACCGGCAATTCGCGCCGCAGTAGAGGCACCCGAGAAAACAATCCAACCGGCCGAACGGGTTTTAGTTTTTCGCGTGTCGACGCAAGCCGGAGAGATCCGGCTCGCGCCTTTCTATCAGGTTTCCGGCCGGCAATATTCCATTTACTGGCGCTTAACTTAGTTGCTCTCTAGCGCGCGCCAGCACTGGCGCTTGCCGATTTGTGCAACGCCTGAATGTTCACCTGCTGCTCGCCGATCTGGGTTAGCTTTGCATCCGCTTGCTTCTCTTCATCGAGAGTTTTTTGAATGATGTCGGCGACATCTTCTTTTCCAAGCAGTTTGGCAAAAGTGCGCAGCGAACCCCAGCACGCCATTTCGAAGTGCTCTACCTGGTTGCCGGCGACGATCAGGGCGGCATCGCGAACCGGGCCTTGGTCCGTATTTTGAATCATCTGTTCCGCTTCCTGCCGCATCTGCTTCAGTATGGCGTTCGGATTGGCTTGCGGCTGCTGATTCATGCGCTTGAAGATTTCTTCGCTGCGTCCGACATGCTCTTTCGTCTCCGAGAGATGCTGCTCAAAAGCCTGCCGCAACTGCGGGTTTTCGGCAGCCTCTGCCATTTTCGGCAAGGCTTCGGTCAACTGCTTTTCAGCATCATAGACGTAAGTCAATCCATGCAGAAAAAGCTGATCGACACTTTGTACTCTCATATTTAAACCCTCCGCGAGATGGACTTGGCCGAGGAAGCTTTAGTTTCCGCACGCGAAAGCAGCTTGCACAGATTTCTTGCGAGCTTACGTGGTAATCGTCTCGCCATTTGCGGCGCGCGATTGTTTCAGAAGCAGTGCCAGCCGCACAGCTTCGGCCGAAGCGCGCGGTGGGCACCGCTCAGGTTGTTTACCGTTTTGGCAGCAATCGAGAAAATATCTGATCTGCGCATGATAACCGTCTTCGCGCAGGACTTCGACAGCGCTTCGATTCCCAGCGGTATCGCTGAGGAACAATCCCTCGGAAGCCAGCTCGAGTTCAGCACGATCGGCTCTTATTTGAAAACTCATCTGCAGCGCAGCACCCGGCAGAAACCAACCTCCCTGCAGGCGTACTTCGGGGCCGCCCGGATAGATGAGTGTTGCCATCAGGCCATCAACCGTCCCGAGCGGCTTGGCGGCGACGCGCTGCGGCATGCCGAAGAGCCGCAGAATCTGGTCGATATCATGAATCAACAAGTCCAGAATCGCGCCTCCGCTACGAGCCTCGACGGGGAGCCACTTGCTCCAATCCGGCAGACCACAGCTGCGGAGGAATGTAGCTGACCGCACAGGCCCGTAATCCGCACTCTCTGCGAACTTCTGCAGGAACACGTACTCGGGCCAAAACCGCAGCACATGGCCGATCATCAGAATTCGATTCTGCTGCTCCGCGGTACTGATCATGCGATCACAGTCCGCAGTTGTGAGCGCCATTGGTTTCTCGCACAGAACATGCTTACCGGCGGTCAGGCCGGCAATCGCGACAGGCGCATGAAGATCCGTCGGCAAGCAGATGTCGACAATGTGGACGGCCGGATCAAGGACCAGCTCTCTCCAGTGTGCGTACTTATTCGTGTTCGAGAAGTCGTAGGTGGATTTCTGGCGGGCGATGTTGCCGCCAACACTCCTCAGGTCACCGGAAAGCCGCCGCTCATCCTGCGTGCAGACCGCACTCACGCAGGCGCCCGGGAGCACCGAATAAGCATCGAGGTGACTGGCACCCATGAAGCCGAGCCCCACGATTCCGATGTTCACGAACGTATTGTACGAGCTAAGCGCTCACGAGCTTGTGCTTTTGTGGCAGAAACGACCAGGAGAAACTCCTGTCTAACCAAGTGAGCGTAGTTTTCACAGTGAGCAGCGCCTTTCAAATCGTCGGCCCGAATCACGTGGTTCAGCTCTTCGGGGTGAGGCTGGTCGGCGTTAGCGGCGATAACGCCAAAAAACTCGTTTTCTCCATTGTCTTCGTAAGTGCCGTTCTTTTGCTGGGGAAATTGCTGCGGTGGCTGGCGCAGCGCGACGCGTGGTCGCACGCTGGGAAGCGCTTCGCGTTTTGGGCTCATCAGGGAATCTCCATAGTCGTTGCCATTTTCTGCGTCGTCGGATTGGTATCGATCTGGTTCGATAATCCGGCGAATCTGGCTACGGGGGCAGGTCTGCTAACGGCAGGCTTGGCGTTTGCTCTGCAGAAAGTCGTAACATCCTTCGCCGGGTATCTGGTAATACTCCGCGGCAAAACGTTTGAAGTCGGCGATCGCATCACCATGGGCGGCATTCGGGGCGACGTCATCTCCTTGAATTTTCTGCAGACCGTAATCATGGAGATGGGACAGCCCGCCGAAGGGGATAGCGGCGATCCGATGTGGGTGCAGGCACGGCAATACACCGGGCGCATCGTTCGGGTGACCAATGGCGTGATTTTCGACGAGCCGGTCTATAACTACACGCGCGAGTTTCCGTACATCTGGGAAGAGATACGTGTGCCGATTCCTTACAGCGCAGACCGCGCACGCGCCGAACGTATCCTGCTGGACGCGGCGCACACTCACACCGCGAACATCGCCGAAATGGGCGAGGAGGCACTTAAGGCGCTGGAATCGCGGTATGTATTGAAGCGGTCCGAGCTGAAACCGACGGTTTTCTGGCGATTGACTGACAACTGGATCGAGATGACCGTGCGCTTTATCGTGCCGGACAGCGGAATTCGTCACGTGAAGAGTGATATGAGCCGGGACATCTTGGCGGGATTGGACGCGGCGGGAATCGGAATTGCGTCTGGCACATACCAAGTGGTCGGTTTTCCGCCGCTGCAGGTTCAGCTGGCGCCCGAACCGGCGAAGGCGCAGGGCGCATCAGCGAGCTGAGGATGCGGTGGCGTTCTGGCCCGGCATGCCGGCCGGCTGGAAATCAAAGTACGTATCGTTTTGGTTGGAGCTCTTCGAAATCAGAAACAGCACCTTCGCGCGCGAGTTCACGGAGAAATGAGTTACCTGCCAGCTGCCACCCTCAACGGGCGATTTCTCAAGCTCGAAGCGCGTACCGGGTTCTACCTGTGCGAGGAAGCCCTCGATCGATACAGGATGGATCACCTCAGCCGTTACCTTCACCCACTGGTATGTCTTCTGATCGATCCAGAGTTGGCCTGCCATGCCCGGCAGGACCTGCGAATCCATGTTCGGGGGCTGATATCCGGGTCTCGGGGTCGCCCTTAGCCGCCATACTTTGAATCCTCTAAGTTCTCCTTCGCCGATTATTTTGAAGGTAAATGCCTTGGTAAGCTGCTGCATCATCGTGTTGTCGCGAGTGCGATCTCTTTCCCACTTCGCGATGCGCTGGCGCCGCTGCTCGGGCGATTCGGCCTTGCGCTGCGAGATTACCTGCTGCTGCTTCTGAAATTCGCGCTGCTGCTGATCCGGCGGCAACGGTTTTCCGTTGACCGCGATGAGCCGCTGATAGGGCGTTCCTTCAATCATCGTGACCTGATAGGTTTTGCTTCCCTTCGGAGTCTTATCGGTTTCTTTATTGTTGAACTCCGGGGCGGCCGAGAAATCGGCTTGATTGGCCTGAACGGATCTGGAAATGATCGTGTCCACATCGGGCGCTTGCGCGGCCAGGACGGAGCCGGCGGCCAGGGCCGCAGTAAGCACGAGTTTTGTTGCACTGGCGCTCATACTCTTTAGACGCGGATGTTGGGGTAATCGAAACCAAAGGAATGTAGGCTCGTCCAGGAAGATGAACGGCAGCGATGGATAAGGAACGAGCCGAGCGATTGAACACAGCGCTTTCAGAAAACAATCTGGATGCGATCGTTTGCGCGCTGCCGAAGCATGTCTTGCTGCTCTCCGGATATTGGCCCGTGGTTGGGACCAGCATCGCTGTCGCGCTGCGCGACGGCCCGACTCACGTCATCGTTCCGGAAGACGAAAAGGAACTGGCGCAGGGGTCCGGTTGTGTTGTACATACTTACCGGCCGGCATCTTTGAATAGATTGACCACGCCAGCGGAAGCGATCGTCGACCCGCTAAAAACTCTGAACTCAATACCCGCAACAGCGCGTATCGGCGTCGAGGGGGGAGACGAGAGCGAACCGGCCTCCTATGCGGCCATGCACCTGTTCGGGACGGCGCTGCCGGATAGCTTACGGGTGGCTTTTCCCGGCGCCGCGATCCAGCCGATCAGGGACCTGCTGAGCAGCTTACGCGCGGTGAAAACGACCCTTGAGGTCGAACACATTCGGGTTGCCTGCGACATCGCGCGATTCGGATTTGAAGGAGGCGCCGGGTTGCTGCGGCCCGGGCTGACAGAGATCATGGCGGCCCAAATTTTTCGTGACCGCATGAAACGCGAGCGAGCCGAATGTCCCGAAGTACAGCGCGAAGAGAACTTCGTCTGGGTGATGTCAGGGCTAAACTCGGCGAAGGCGCACGGTGCCTACGCGCGTTCACGTACCAAGATCATCGAATCAGGGGACCTGGTGCTGGTCCACTGCAACTTGAGCGCTGAAGGTTACTGGACGGATATCACGCGTACTTACTCTCTCGGGAGCCCGGACAAAGAGCGCCGGAGCATGTACGACGCGGTGTTCGAAGCGCGCACGATGGCGTTGAATTGCATAGCACCCGGACGCAAGGCGGCGGATGTGGATGAGGCTGCCCGCAGTGTGCTGGAGCGCCGCGGATTCGGGAAAGCATTCAAACATTCGACCGGCCATGGTGTCGGCTTCGAAGCGATCAGCCCGAACGCGCTGCCGAGGCTTCATCCGAAATCGCCCGATGTTCTGCAAGCCGGAATGGTGTGCAACATCGAACCCGCGATATACATTGACGGGTACGGCGGCATCCGGCACTGTGACATGGTCGCGGTGACGGAACACGGTTATGAACTGCTGACGCCGTTCCAGACCACAGTTCAAGATTTGATTTTGAGCGCCGGAGGGGTCAGCTCTAATTTCGCGTGAAATAGTAATAAACGGCGGGTGTTACTACAAGCGATAACAGCATGCTCGCAATGATGCCGCCAATGACCGCAATGGCGAGCGGTTGGAGCATCTGTGAGCCCGCGCCTAAAGCGAGTGACAGCGGGATCATGCCGGCGATCGCCGCAAGCGCCGTCATCAGAATGGGCCGCAAGCGCCGTGCGCCAGCTTCCAGCATGGCATCTCGCGGCGTCATGCCTTCTGAACGATATTTGTGATCTGCATCAAGCAACAGAATCCCGTTCTTCGCGACGATGCCAACAACCATAATGAGGCCCATGAAAGAGGATAGGTTGAAGGTCGTGCCTGTGATGAAAAGTGCGAAAAAAACACCGGAGGTCGACAGCAGAGCCGACGAAAGAATCGCGACAGGCGCTGCAAACCCGCCAAACTCCAGCAGTAGAACAATGAAGACCAGCACAATGGCGGCCGCAAGCACGAAGACCAGGTCGTGGAAGGACTGCTGCTGCTGAGCGTATAATCCGCCGTATTCCAGTCTAATGGCGGAAGGCACGTGCAAAGCGGCGACTTTTTTCTGCACCAGCGCTACGCCTGTTCCAAGGCTCATGCCTTCCAGCCGCGCCGTGACGGCCACATACCGCTGCAGATTTTCGCGCAGGATCTCGAGCTGTCCGGGATTATTCTCCACGGTCGCGAGCGTGCCGAGGGTCCCAACCCGGCCGCTGCCGCTGACGAGCAGAACGTTCCGGATAGCTTCGAGTGAAGCGCGAGTGTATTCGGGAAACCGTACACGCAGTGTGTACGCTCTGTTGTTGCTGACAACGGGAAGGGTGGATGGTTCGCCGTCAATGATGGCGCTCGTGTCGAGTTCCACCTCCTGCGGAGTAAAACCAGCGCGCGCCGTTACTGCCTGCTCGATGTTGAAGGTAATAGCGGGACCGCTAACGGTGTTCTCGATGCCATTCTTTAGGTCCTTCACCGCCGGTATCGTTTTTATGGCCTCCGCAATTTTCGGCGCCCATTGCTGAAGTAAGTTCACGTTTTCGGAGAACAGCTTGATCTGGATCGGATCCGGAGAGCTGGTCAGATCGCCAATCTGATCCTGAAGGAGCTGAGTAAAGTCGGTATCTAGCTGAGGATATTGTTTATTGACCCTATCGCGCACATCGGCAATCACCTCCTCGATGTTACGGCTGCGGTGCGCTTTAAGTTTGACTGAGATGTCGCCTGTATTGGCTTCGGTTACGGTGGCGAGCCCTAACTGCAGCCCGGTGCGGCGCGATGTGCTCTCGACTTCCGGAATCGAGTGAAGAATTTTTTCCACTCCAATAAGAACGCGATTCGTGTCATCCAAAGATGATCCCGCGGGCATGAGGTAATCGAGCACGAATCCACCTTCATCCATGGCGGGCAGCAGGTCACTGCCGAGCGAGCGGTAGCAGAAGAACGAAACGATAATGAGCGCGCAAGCGGCGAGAGCGAGCACGACCGGATAGGCAAGCGCTCCTTCGAGCAGCCGATGGTACACGGTTGTAATCCGGCCCATGAATCCCGATCGCGGTATGCCTTCCGAATGCCGCGAGTTTGGCGAGCGGGAGCGCAGAAGCAGATAGCTCAGGGCGGGAGTCCATGTAAGCGCTAGAAACAAAGATGTGATCAGCGCAACAGCGACGGTAAGGGCGAGTGCCCGAAAGAAGGTGCCCGTCACTCCGCTCGTGGCAATTAATGGCAGGAAAACAACTATGGGAGTAATGGTTGAGCCAACAAGCGGCACACGGATCTCGCGGAGAGCGCTGCGGATGGCCTCTGACCGCGTCTGGCCGGAATCGCGATGCATCACGATGTTCTCAACCACGACAATGGCATCATCTATGACGAGTCCAACAGCGGCAGCCAAGCCTCCCAGCG
>JAFAMM010000242.1 GCA_019233375.1 Acidobacteriaceae bacterium | reverse complement strand
TGGGTGCCACTGCCGGTCTGCCAGACACTCAGTGGAAAATGCGCATTGAGCTTGCCGGAGATCACTTCGTCGGCGGCGCGCGTAATGAGACTTGTCTTCTCGTCGTCCAGTTTTCCCAGCTCATGGTTCACCAGCGCGCAGGCCTTTTTCAGAATGCCGAATGCCCGGATCAGTTCATGGGGCATTTGGTCGTCGCCAATGTCGAAGTGAATCAGGGAACGCTGCGTCTGCGCACCCCAATACATTTCGGCCGGCACTTCAATCGCGCCCATGCTGTCTGATTCTGTGCGTTTCGAACCGGTCATACCTCTATTGTGCAACCGCCCGCTGCCATGCTCCCGGTGTCGTTCGAATCTGTCAGACGTGCGCAAAGCGCGAGGCCGGCTGCTTTCGAGTGAGAGAGTAAGCTGGTAAGCATCCCTATGCGCGTTTTTACGAAACGAACTTCGGCATTTTTCGCAGCTCTGGCTATTGGCGGCGTAAGCCTAGCGTTTGCAGGCGTATACAATTCAGCGCAGGGGCAGCGCTGGTGGGGTTACGTCAAGTATCTTGCAAGCGACGAATTGCAGGGGCGCGAGACCGGCAGCGAAGGTCACCGGAAGGCGGCCGCGTACGTCGCCGATCAGTTCCAACAGGACGGTCTGAAGCCGGCAGGAACCGATGGCTATATACAGCCCGTGCCGTTTATCGTCATTAAAGTCGATCAGGAGCGATCAAAAGCGGCGCTGGTTGAGCACGGCAAGGCGACTCCGTTGATATCAGGCGAAGACGTCCTGTTCAGCAGCCGCTGCGAATGGCCTCGGCCGGTGAACGCGCCGATGGTCTTCATCGGGTACGGCATCAGCGCGCCGAGCGCGGCTTACGACGACCTGAAAGGGGTCGACTTGAAGGGCAAGATCGCCGTGATCCTGTCGGGCGCCGGACCCTCGAACGTATCGGGCAACCTACGGGCACATGCTTCACACGAGCGCTGGCAGTTCCTTAAAGCGGCCGGAGCGTTAGGTGTCGTTTCCATCGCAAATCCGGCCTTGATGGACATTCCCTGGTCGCGAATGCGGAACAACGCTTCGCAGCCCGGCATGCTGCTGGAAGAACCCGCGCTGCAGGACACGGCGGGTGAGCAGGTCGCGCTGGCAGTAAACCCCGAGAAGGCGGAGAAATTCTTTGCAGGTTCCGGACATACCTTTGCGGAGATTCTGGCCGCGGGTCAGAAGGGCGAAGCGCTGCCGCATTTCCCGCTGCCAGCTTCCCTGAAAGTAGAAGCGGCGGTTTCGAAATCAAACGTTGTATCGCAGAACATCGCCGGCATTTTGCCGGGAAGGGACCCGGCACTGGAATCGCAGTATGTGGTCATGACCGCGCATGTGGATCATCTGGGAGTGGGCAACCCGATCCATGGCGATGCGATCTTCAACGGCGCGATGGACAACGCTTCGGGAGTAGCCTCGCTGCTGGAAATCGCGAAAGAGGCGAAGGAAAGTGGAAACCGGCCCAAAAGGTCGATTCTTTTCGTCGTCGTGACGGGCGAAGAAAAAGGATTGCTGGGATCGAAATACTTCGCCGCGCACCCGACGGTACCGGAGCATTCAATGATCGCTGATATCAACATCGACATGTTCCTGCCGATCGTTCCGCTGCATGTGCTGACCGTCTATGGGCTTGGCGAATCCACACTGGGCGCGACCGTGCGCAAGATTGCGGAAGAGCATGGCCTGGAGGTGCAGGACGATCCCCAGCCCTCGCGGAACGTGTTCATTCGCAGCGATCAATACAACTTCATTCTGCATGGAATTCCTTCGGTGGCATGCAAAGTGGGCGCGAAGCCGGGTTCCAAAGAAGAAAAGCAGGAAACCGAGTGGCTGCATAGCCGCTATCACGCTCCGAGCGATGACGTGAATCAGCCGGTAGACCTCGGCGCGGCGGCGCTCTTCAACCAGATCATGATGCAGAGCGCTTGGGCGGTAGCAGACACCCAGCAACGGCCAACCTGGCGTCAGGACAGCTTTTTCCGCCGCTTTGCCGTAGAGTGAAACGTTTTTCTGAACTCTCGCTCTAAACTCCTCGTTATATACGGCAAGGAACCCGCCACATGAAATGCGTACTGACGATGGCCATGATCGGAGTGATAGTGTTCCAGGCGAAGGCCGGGGCTGAAGAATGGACCAAGCGTTGGAGTGTCGGGCCTAAGCCCGAGCTTCATGTGGCGGCTGGCGACGGGTCGGTTCGAGTCATGGCGGGAGATGAGAACGGCATAGACGCGACCGTGAAGACGCGGGGTTGGAGCATCGGCGAGAACGGCGTCAAGATTATGGAGCACCAGAGCGGTAACCGGGTGGATCTGGAAGTGCGCGAACCGTCCTCGCATTTCAGCTTTGGCGGGCGAAGTCTTTCCATTGAACTTCGGGTGCCGCGCGAATTGGTGGCTGAGATCCATACCGGCGACGGTTCGATCACGATGCAAGGTTTGCACGGCGCCCTCCGGATGGATACCGGTGACGGAAGCATTCATGGCGATGATCTGGACGGAGCGCTGACCGGCCACACGGGCGACGGCAGCGTTCACGTCTCCGGCCGGTTCGACGTTTTGCAGTTGCATACTTCGGATGGGTCCGTCGAGGTGGCTGTGTCGCCCGGTTCGCGCGTGTCTTCCGATTGGAAAGTGGAAACGGGAGACGGCAGCGTACGTCTGGAACTGCCTCACGATCTGTCCGCCAACATTGAGCTGCTGACGGGCGACGGCAGCATTCATCTGGACATGCCTGTCACGGTGAACGGACTGCGCAACGAGCACGAGATCCGCGGCAAGCTCAACAGCGGCGGCCCGCTGCTGCGAGTGCGCACCGGCGACGGATCGATCACGGTACAGTCGAGATAAGCTCTTTCAACTGCAGCGCGTTCCGGGGCGCATATCCGGAGTCGTCATTATCGAAATAGCAGTAAACCGCCCGCAGAGTCCTCCGCCAGTTACAGATTCGCTGCGCCCATAGGGTGAGTGCATCCTCGCTGTAAGTTCCCTGATATTTTCCGCCCGGACCATGCAGACGAATATAAGCAAAGTCCGCTATAACTTCCAAGGGCGACTGATACCCGGCAAGGTCAAATATGCAGTAGGCCGCATTGTGACGCTTCATGAGCTCATAAACGGGCGCCACATGCCAGGTCGGATTGCGGAACTCAAAGGCGTACCGATGGTAACGCGGCAGGACCTCCAGGAAATGAGCGAACCGTTCCAGATTCAGCTCCCAATTCGGCGGCAACTGAAAGAGAATGGGGCCCAGTTTCGGGCCGAGTATCTCGATCGCCGCCATGAACTTCTGAAGCCCCTGCTCCGGGTCGCTCAGCTTCTTCATATGCGTGAGAAAGCGGCTGCCTTTCGCGGCAAAGCAGAAGATATCGGGGGTAGATTCCCGCCAATGGTGAAGCGCCGGTTCTTTGGGCAGATGATAGAAGCTGTTATTCAACTCGACGGTATTGAAGCGGTCGATGTAATAGCCAAGCATCTTGGCGGGTGGGGTTCGCGCCGGATAGAACGCCCCGATCCAATGCTTGTAGTGCCAGCCGGAAGTACCGATCCAGACCTCGCCCATTCCCCGCGACATGCAGTCTATGCATGCTAGACGAGTTCCTGCGCGAACTGTAGCATAGAACCGATGAGGTGGCTGCGCTCTGCGCTGGTAGTTTTGTTTTTTTGGACCGGTTCCGGCATCGGAGCAGATGGCGGGTCCGCGATTCGCGCAGAGATGGCGGCTCAAGAGCAGGCCTGGAACAACGGCGACATCCCTGGGTTCATGCGTGCTTATGCAGATGACTGCACGTTTGTAAGCAAGCAAGTCGTGCATGGGAAAGACGCGCTGCAACGGCGCTACGAGAAGAAGTATCCATCGCGGCAAAGGATGGGCACTCTGAGTTTCAGCGGCATCGAGGTGCAGGCGCTAGATGCACAGGTCGCGATTGTAACGGGGCAATTCCATCTGGCGAGGGCGGCGAGTGCGGGCGGCGCGGCACACGGAACCTTCAGCCTCGTGTGGCAATTGCAGAACGGCCACTGGAAGATTATGCTTGACCACACGGCCTGAACATCAACAGAAAAGACCGAGGAGATAAGGACATGTCAAACGAAGCTGCGAGTGCCGGTGCGCCCGATCCGGCGCTGGTATGGCACACCTTGAATGGATATCAAAGAACAGCCGTTCTAAAGGGAGCGATCGAGCTGGATCTGTTCACAGCGGTGGGCGAGGGTGCGGAGACTCCGGCGTCGCTTGCAACGCGCTGCCGCGCTTCCGAACGTGGAATGCGAATTCTATGCGACTACCTAACGGTACTCGGGTTTCTGTCAAAACAGGATGGGAAGTATAGCCTTACTCCCACGAGCGCTGTATTCCTTGATCACCGCTCGCCGGCTTCGATGAGTTCGGCGGTCAAGTTTCTCGCTTCGCCTAAACTCATGTCGGCCTTCAGCGACGTTGCAGAGACCGTTCGCCGCGGGACGACGTTGCTACCCGAGGGGGGCAGCATGAATGAGGCGGAGTTCGGAGGCGAATGGATCACGTTCGCCGAGAGTATGAAACCGCTGATCGCACCGGCGGCGGAACACATGGCGAAGGTGGCTGTTGAGGGCGGAACGCACCCACGGAAGGTACTCGACATCGCCGCGGGACATGGAGGCTTCGGGATTGCGGTCGCTAGCCGGGCTCCCCAGGCCACGATTGTCGCGCAGGACCTGGCCGGTGTGTTGAAGGTCGCGCAAGAGAACGCGCGGAAGGCCGGCGTGATAGACCGCTATCAACTTCTTCCCGGCGACGCCTTCAAGGTGGACTTCGGCACAGGTTACGATCTGGTTCTGCTTACCAACTTCCTTCATCACTTCGACGAGTCTACGTGCGAGACGCTGCTGAAGAGGATTCACGCCTGCATGACACCGTATGGGCGAGTGATGACGCTCGAGTTCATACCGAACTCTGACCGCGTCAGCCCTCCGATTGCGGCGATGTTCAGCATGGTGATGCTTGGCACGACCCCTTCTGGCGACGCCTATACCATGGAACAATTCGATCGTATGTTTCGCGCCGCCGGATTTAGTCGAAACGAGCTGCAAGAATTGTCAACGCCGCACCGGCTAATCGTAAGCAGCAAGTAGGCAACCATCGATTGAACTTATACAAAATACGCCGACGAAAGAAAGCCTCGAAATACAGCCGTTTGCTGATGGTGGGATTTGATCCCGCACGTCGCTTTGCACTATGAGAGCGCATATCCGGCTAGGGCGCTCAGACCAGAGCCGGTAGAAGACAGAAATTCGGATCTCGCACGCCGCAACGCCGTATGGACGTGAGTGGAATGCGGGCGGTCGCGGAAGCGCCATGCCTATGGCCTGTCTTCGCGCTCTCAAACCAAATGGATTTCAAATTACGTTGCGAGGTAAGGAATGGCAGCAAACGGAAATCAGTTGAACGGGAAGCAGTTGAACGAGCAGTTCGGCTCGGGGTTTTCACCCGTGAAGTCAATCACGGGCTTCAACGATCCTTCACTGAACAAACCATCGGCGCCGGTCAAGAATGCAGGCGCTGATGTGCAGGAGCAGCAGATCCAGGCAGCGATCAGCTTCGACGCTGCGACGGGCGCACTCAAGCTGGTCAGCGCATCAGACGGGGAGGGCCTGTGGATCCCATACCTCGGCAATGGCGAAGGTGGCCCTGGAAAGAAAGGCTGGGGCACGTACTCCAAGCTCGTGACCGATGCGAGTTGGGTGGGGACAGGTCCATTTTCGGGCTGCTACGTCGCCGCGTTCCAGGGAGCAGGATTCCGGTTTGCGCACCTGATAACGGAAGCGTCCGGGCACCCGTGCGCGACAGTTGACCAGCAGATCGCCGCGATTGAAGACGCTTCGAAGGCCGCCCTATACCAGAAGTGGCCGATGCAGGGAGTGGCGCTTGGGTTGGCGTTTTTCATGAAAGTGGATGGTTCGTGGGTGCGGCGCTTCGCCTGGGTTGGTCCTGGCGGGAACGTCATGCAAATGAACGCCACGTCAACAGCATTGTAGAGGCAAGGCCGTAGCCATGCCGATACGCACCACCGTGTATTAGCGGATAGCCGCTAGCTTTCGCAGCAAATAAGGCATCTCCTAGTTCTTCTCAGCCGCCGGTGCTACGACGTACACGTATTCGAGAGGCTGGCTGCCACTATTCATGATGTTGTGCTGGGTCGCGGGAGGGACGTAAAAGACCTGTTTTGCCGCGATTTCGCGCTTGGGCTGGCCCGCAATCAGAGCTTCACCTTTGCCGGCGAGAATCACCAAAGATTCTTCGTTCTGGCCCGTAGAATGCCAGCCAACTGACTGGCCCGGCTTCAAACTCACGAACCCACTCCGCATCCCGGCGGTCTGGGGTGGTCCTGTGAGGAGCGGGCAGTCTCCAGTGGAGCAGCGAAGCGGGATCATCAGAGGTTGGCGCACAGGAGTGGGTGAAAGAAGCGGCGCCAGGGTGAAAAGGAATAGGATTGAGTGCCTGATGCGCACAAATCACGAATAGCACGTTTCTAAGTGGTGCCATTTTATTGCTTCTGAGCGGCTCATCGCTGCGTTGACGGGCAGTAACGCGGCGCGGGCGATGCAGTCAGTGCGCGTGCGGATTCCGGATGTCCATACGTTCGATCAAGCCCTCTCTGATCGAGTACACATGCTCGACCATTTGGTCCGCAAGCAGATTCCCAGCCAGATCGCGAACCACCTGGTGAACTTCCACCACGGTACCGCCCGCTGCCTCGTCTTTGATGGTTAGCGGTTCAACGTGGGGGTTCAAAATTCCCCACTGCCGTTTCCAGTATTCGCGCACCTGGCTGTGCCCATGCACGCGCCCACCCTCCATGCCGTTGGGCCAGTCTACCTCCGGATGCATGAGCCCCAACACCGCGTTGATATCGCGCCGGTTAAAGGCTGCGTAGGCCGCCTTGAGTAATTCTTCGTTCGACATTTTCTCCCATTGAAACGTGCTGTTTATGCTAGTCTAACGATAACTTCATGAGCCTTACTCGTAAGAAATCTTTGCGGGGTCTGCTCGAACAGGCTAGTCACAGCGGCCTGAAGCGTACTCTATCCGCTCACAGCCTAGTGGCGCTCGGCGTGGGTGCAATTATCGGCGCAGGACTCTTCGTGCGCACCGCGGCGGCTTCCGCACAGAACGCCGGCCCAGCCGTTACCCTCTCGTTCGTGATCGCCGCCGTCGGCTGTGCCTTCGCGGGTCTGTGTTACGCGGAGTTCGCGGCCATGATCCCAATCGCCGGCAGCGCCTACACATACGCTTACACGACCATGGGCGAGTTCGTTGCCTGGGTGATCGGCTGGGCGCTTGTCCTCGAGTACGCGTTGGGAGCGGCTACCGTGGCCATCTCGTGGAGCGAATACCTCAACAATCTGGTGGGCCGGTCCATACCGTTCTCGTGGTGTCACTCTCCGATGGAAGTTTCTCTCACGGGAAGTCACGGCATCATTAATATCCCTGCTCTGTTTATCGTCCTAATCCTGACCATGATCCTGATCAAAGGAACGCAGGAGTCGGCCACTATCAATGCCATCATCGTCGCCATCAAGGTAGCCATTGTGGTGGTGTTCATCGCCGTCGGCTGGCATTTCATCAACGCGGCAAATCTGAGCCCTTACGAGATCCCGGCCGGCACCCCTGGGCACGAAGGATTATTCAAGCACGGATGGGGCGGCATTTTGGGGGGCGCCGGGATTGTCTTTTTCGCTTTTATCGGTTTTGATGCCGTATCAACGGCTGCTCAGGAGACAAAGAATCCGGGGCGCGACATGCCGATCGGGATTCTGGGGTCGCTTGCCATCTGCACGATTCTGTACATCCTATTCGGGTATGTCCTGACCGGTGTATGTAATTGGAAAGAGTTTGCAGTCGCCGGCAAAGAAGCTTCCGTCGCCTATGCGGTCGAGCATTACATGACGGGCTTCCACTGGCTTGCAACTGCAATCACAGTCGCCATTCTGCTGGGCTTTTCTTCGGTCATTCTGGTGATGCTGCTTGGGCAGAGCCGGGTTTTCTACACCATGGCGACAGACGGACTTCTTCCGAAGGTCTTCTCCGCCATTCACCCGAAGTTCCGAACCCCGTACAAGTGCAACATGATCCTGTTTGTCTTCGTCGGAGCATTCGCGGCGTTCCTGCCGGAATCGCTCGCCGGCGATTTAACGTCTATCGGAACGCTCTTCGCCTTTTCCCTGGTTTGTATCGGCGTATGGATTATGCGTCATCTGGAGCCGGATACACCCCGGCCATTCCGGACGCCGCTCGTTCCGCTGGTTCCGATACTGGGCGTTGTCGTTTGTGGCGGAATGATCGTGTCACTTGACCGGCGCACCCAGTTAACCGCTCTCGCCTGGATGATCATCGGCCTGTTTGTTTATTTTCTGTACGGGCGATCGCACAGCAAGCTCAACGAAGTCCGGGTGGGCGATCTCGAACCCAAACCAGCCTTACGAAGCTGAGAGGCTGGCCGCTGAAGGACCGGTGGCTCGGTTGCCACGAACCTCCTTCAGACGAAACCGCTCGGACGGCTGTTACTGAAATGCGAAGAACCTGCCTAGATCGGAACCAGGCCGCGACGGATGCCTGCCGCGACAGCCTGGGCGCGGGTCGATACGCCTAGTTTTCCTAAAATCTGCGCGACGTGAAACTTTGCGGTATTTTCGGAGATGCTGAGGCGATCCCCGATTTGCTTATTCGCAAGCCCTTCGGCGAGCATGCGGAGGACCTGCAGCTCGCGGGGCGTCAGCGATTCGATAAGCACGCCGGCACCACGGCCCGGCTCCGAACCCGGCAGCCAGCGCCGCGCTTGAGCACCGGTCAGCACCGTCAAATCAGTGGCGGCGGCTATCACCGCGGCGGCTATCTCGGACGCAAG
>JAFAMM010000155.1 GCA_019233375.1 Acidobacteriaceae bacterium | reverse complement strand
GGCAAAGGCGGAGTATTCAAGGCGACGAACGGTCTGCAGCGCGAGTTTGGAAGCGGGCGCTGCTTCAATACACCCATTGCGGAAGCGAGCATCATCGGGCGCGCCATCGGGCTCGCCGCGCGCGGCCTGAAGCCGGTGCCCGAGATTCAATTCTTCGACTACATCTGGCCGGCTATGATGCAGATTCGAGATGAACTGGCAAACTTCCGCTGGCGTTCCAACAACGGATTTTCCGCTGCCGTGGTGATTCGTGTTCCGATCGGCGGGTATTTGACGGGCGGAGCCATCTACCATAGCCAATGCGGCGAAGTGACATTTACGCACGTTCCCGGGCTTCGCGTCGTGTTTCCGTCCAACGCGCTCGACGCCTGCGGTCTGCTGCGGACTGCCATTCGTGCCGATGATCCAGTGCTTTTTCTCGAACACAAGAAGTTGTATCGCGAGCCGTACAACCGCGCGCCGCACCCGGGCATTGATTTCACCATTCCGTTCGGTAAGGCCAAAACCGTGAAGCTGGGTCAAAGCCTGACAATGATCACCTATGGCGCGCTGGTGCAGAAGTCTTTGCAGGCCGCGTTACAGATAGAACAGCGGCGCCGTGGAGCTTCGATTGAGGTGATAGATCTCCGGACGCTTGCCCCGTATGATTGGGAGACGATTGCCGCGTCGGTTCGAAAAACCAGCCGCGTGCTGATCGCGCACGAGGATATGCTGTCGTGGGGTTATGGGGCCGAACTCGCCGCTAGAATCGCGAACGAATTATTCACATCGCTTGATGCTCCTGTGGGACGCGTTGGCGCGCTGGACACATGGGTCGCATATAACCCAAAGTTGGAAGACGAAATTCTTCCCCAGGTAGACGATCTGGTCAAGGAAGGGGAGCGGATCCTGGCCTTTTAGCGGCTTCTCTCGAATTGTCAACCCGGCTCGGTGCATGAAGCTGTCCAGCCGGGCTCCACTTTCCGAGTGGCCGCCAGGTCGTGCTTCAGATTCGTTTAGTATCGTCTTGTAGACGATGCCGTTCTATCTGAATTTGCGATACGCTGCGCGCCAACTTCGGAAGTGCCCGGGTTTCACGATCACCGTTCTGGCCACTCTCGCGCTGTGCATTGGAGCAAATACGGCTGTGTTCAGTGTCGTAGATACTCTTTTCTTTCGCCCTCCACCCTATCCGGAGCCCGAAAAACTGGCCGTGATTACGACCGTCCAGCAGTTTCAAGGCGCAATCGATGTGGATACCAGCCAGGACGGTACGCAATGGAAGGTGGTTCGCGACGACGCCAGTCTTATGGAGGCGGCCGTTTTCGGAGCAGCAGCAGGCGTCAACCTGGTTGCGCAAAATCGGGCCGAGTACATCGGCAATGAACGTGTAAGTGCAAATTTCTTCCATGTGCTTGGCATCACACCCCTGCTGGGACGCGAATTTACCCGCGAGGAGGATGTGCCAAACGGGCCGAAGCTGGCTATCGTCAGTTACAGCCTTTGGCAGCGTGTGTTCCATTCGGATCCCGGGATCCTCGGGAAAATCATCCAGCTTCGCGGTGAGCCGCACACCGTCATCGGCGTCGTGCCGAAAGGCTTTTGGCCGCCGTCAGACACAATTGGCAGCGAGCCTCTGATTGTTGACGTTTGGACGCCCCTTCATGCGACGACAACCGGCGAGGGTTCGGGCAACAACTTTGAAGTGATCGCGCGCCTGAAGCCGGGCGTTACGTTCGCACAAGCCAATGCTCAGTTGCAATCCGTATTCCGGCCGGTATTCCAACAGCGTATGCACCCTGGCCTGAAGTATGAAGAACGAGCGATGCCCTTCCAGGCCGGTTCCACATTCGAGATACGGCGCAGCGTCCACCTGATGTGGGGCGCAGCAGCCCTCGTGTTAGTGATCGGATGCGTGAATATTGCCGGTCTTCTGCTGGCACGCTCCGCTACAAGGTCGCGGGAAATCGCTACAAGGTTTGCACTTGGCGCAACACGCGGAGCGGTGGTTCAAGAGTTACTTTGCGAGTCGCTGTTAATAGCAGTCGTTGGCGGCGCTTTGGGCATTGTGCTCGGCCACTTTGCCCTGACGGGGCTGCTTTTGCTGAATCCCGGTGCTTTCGATGTTTTCGGACCTATCGTCTTGAATGGGCGCTGTACGGCGACCATGCTGTTGGTTTCGGCGGCAACCAGCCTGATCTTCGGCCTGATTCCGGCGCTGGATGCAAGCAAGGTGGATCTGCGCGCGTCCCTTTCCGACGGGGCGCGCACGGTGACGCGGCGGCGTGGACTGTCGATGCGGCGGGGGCTGGTGTTTGTTGAAGTGATGCTCGGGGTGGTTTTGGTCGCCGCGGCCGGTTTGCTGATCCGCACTTTTGCGACTCTTGCCGGGGCTGATCCCGGGTTCGATCCAGAGAACGTTCTGATCGCGTCGGCTTCATTGCAGAACGCCCGATACAAGACCAGCTCAATGGGGGATCGTTTGTTTCGAGACTCGCTTGCGCGCATTCGCCAGATTCCCGGCGTAGAGTCGGCTTCAGTTGCTCTTACGCCTCCGTATGGGCGGCCGTTGAACGAGTGCGCTAGCCAGGTAAACGGGAAGCAAGTCAGCAATTGCCTGGTGAACTTCACTTACGCGACCCCCGACATGTTTGAGACGTTGCGCATGAAGCTGCTGAGCGGGAGGTTCTACACGGACGCGGATCGTGCCGTCACGATGCCAGTTGCAGTTGCGAACGAGGCCTTTGTCAGGAGGTTCCTCAAAAATCACGAGCCGGTGATTGATTCTACCGTCAGAGTGGAGGGCACGACCTGGCACATTGTGGGGGTGGTCGGAAATGTTCAGCAGAAGAATGGTTTTGGCGAGGGTTGGGGGCCGATTGATGCATTCCCACAGCTCTACGTCCCTGTTTCGCAAGTTCCGGACGGCTTATTTAGCGCGGTGCATGTGTGGTTTTCACCCGTTTGGATGGTGCGAACACAAGGGTACGTTCCGGGACTCGTCCGGCAAATGGGAGCCGCCCTGGCGGGGGTCGACCCGCAAATTCCGTTCGCTTCGTTTCAGGGCATGCAGCATGTCTCCGGACGGGCGCTGCAATCTCAGCGATACCACGCAGTTCTTTTCTCGACGTTCGCCGGCCTGGCGTTGCTGCTGGCCGCCGTCGGCGTGTATGGGCTCGTTGCGCAATCAGTGAGGCAAAGAACACGCGAGATGGGGATCCGGCTCGCGCTCGGAGCCACTTCGTCGCAGCTGGTAAGAACAGCGGCTATGCCAGGTTTTGTGCTGTCGCTTAGCGGGGTTGGAGCCGGGCTCATACTGGCGTCCGCCGTAACGCGAGTTTTAAAGAGTTTGATTTGGGGTGTGAAGCCGACTGACCCGTCGACGTTTGTTGGAGTTGGCTTGCTCTTATTTGGAGTCGCGACGGTGGCGAGCTTTTTGCCGGCGGCACGACTGACGCGAATCGACCCGGCACAAACACTGCGGGACGAATGAGTATCTCAACTGATGAAGGCAGGGCGCGACGGATGCGTTTCTCATGTATTACGTTCAATGATGACGCATGAACAAGTTTTAATCACGATTGCGTCTATCACGACAGGTGGCTTATGCAAGCAGACCGCGACGAAGAAGTCGAGTTTTTCGAGAGTGAACTGGATGTCTGTCACGCGCTTTTGGATATTGCAGGCCCCAAGCCGGTAAAGGATCTGATCGCAAAGGCGCGGCTTGGGTACGAGAACGCGTTACAGTGGATTGGGACGGTACGCGATCCGTCTAAGCTGGGCAGGATCCGAGCAAAACTGGATCGTCTCGGTCAGCGTCTGTCACGTACTCCCGCATTACCGCAACCGGCGGCGAACGGTCTGCGCGTCTGATCAGTTCTGAGGAATCCTGTTCTCCCTACACTTAGTCGGGGAGCCCTCGCGATAGCGCAGCGGTTGATTTCAAAACGCACGATCGCGGATTGAGTCCTTTCGCGCACAGGCATGCAGGGGTGGTTGCGTCTTAACGCTCAAATGACAATGCCGGGCCTTCAACGAAGCATTTCCAGAGCGCAATGAATGGCGAGGGAAGTGCTCGCTCTTGAATCAAGACGACTAGAAATGTTCGAAGTTCGCATACATGGACGCGGCGGTCAGGGCGTGGTGACGGCCGCCGAGATGCTTTCTGTAGCTGCATTCCTGCAAGGAAGATACTCGCAAGCTTTTCCGACTTTCGGGTCCGAGCGCATGGGAGCACCGGTCACAGCCTTTTGCCGCATCAGCGATAAGCCGATTCGCTCAAGAGAGCCGGTGGCCGAACCTAGCGCGCTTATCATTCAGGATTCTACGCTTCTGCATCACGTGCCTGTTTTCGCCGGTTTGCCGGCACACGGGTACGTGCTGATCAACACTGCAAAGAGCCTGAGCGAACTTGGCCTGGAGGACCTGCTGACGAAAGTGCCTCCCGAGCGCTGTCGAACCGTTCCGGCAACTCAATTGGCCCTCGAGCGGGTTGGGCGTCCGCTACCAAATGCCGCATTACTGGGGGCCTTTGCCGCCATTACGCGTGAAGTAGCCATCGAGTTCGTCGACCGGGCAATCAAGGAGCGCTTCCCCGGACGGACAGGCGAGAGCAATGCTGCTGCTGCTCTGGCCGCTTATGAAATCCTTCTTCAAAAGGAATCGACTCATGCTCAAGCAAGTTGAAACCTCACGCGCCGTTGCGGAAACCGTAGCATTGTGCCGGCCCGAGGTGGTTTGCGCATACCCGATCACGCCACAGACACACATCGTTGAGGGCTTGGCCGAGATTGTCAAGGCAGGAAAGCTCAAAAACTGCGAATTCATCAATGTGGAATCGGAATTCGCCGCTCTCTCGGTTGCGGTGGGGGCGTCTGCGGCGGGCGCGCGCGCTTACACCGCTACGGCCAGTCAAGGCCTCCTCTTTATGGCCGAAGTGGTCTACAATGCATCGGGTCTTGGATTGCCGATTGTCATGACCATCGGTAATCGGGCCATTGGCGCACCGATCAACATCTGGAATGACCATTCCGACTCTATGTCAATGCGCGATTCGGGATGGATTCAGCTTCATGCGGAAACCGCTCAGGAAGCCGCGGATTTACACATTTTGGCCTTTCGCATAGCGGAACAGACCTCTTCACCAGTGATGGTCTGTGTGGATGGATTCGTTCTGACACATTCCTACGAACCCGTCGATATTCCGACTCAGACCGATGTGGATGCGTTCTTGCCACCGTTTGAGCCACAGCAGATGCTGGATCCCTCCGAACCGATCACGATTGGCGCGATGGTGGGGCCCGAAGCTTTCATGGAGGTCCGCTACTTACAGCATGACAAGCTGATTCGCGCACTTGAAGTGATCGCGGATCTAAGTGGCAGCTTCGAAGAACAGTTCGGACGTGAGTGCGGCAGTCTCGTGCGGCAATATCATGCCTCGGGCGCTGAGACCGTGATCGTCACGCTGGGCTCGGTGAGCGGAACAGTTAAAGACGTGATTGATGAGCTGCGCGATAAGGGTGCATCCATTGGATTACTCAACATCTGCTGCTACCGGCCTTTCCCGTTCTCCGCGGTGCAACGAGTGCTCTCCTCCGCCCGGCGAGTGTTGGTACTCGAAAAAAGCCTTGCGCCAGCGATCGGCGGCCCGGTATCGAGCGACGTCCGTCTCGCGTTAGCGGGTGCAAGGACCCCGATTTCAACCGTAGTTGCAGGGCTGGGTGGCCGGCCCATCACAAAGGCTTCTCTTCGGGATCTGCTCGCTCGAGAGGAAGTTGAAGAACTTACGTTTCTGGATCTCGACAGGCAGGCAATCGAGGCTCATTTGAAACGACAAAATCATCGCCCGTGCACCTCGTTCGTCAGCGCCGCAGTTAGGGAGGAGATGAACCCATGCCCGCACAGTTTGTGAAGTTCTACCAGACGGGTACATTTACAGCGGGTAACAGGCTGCTTACGATAGAGGACCGCTCCGTACAATCCAATCCGACGCGTTCGAACGCCTTGACCTCGGGTCATCGTGCATGCCGCGGTTGTGGCGAGGCGCTCGGAGCACGATACGCGTTAGATGCAGCGATGAAAGCAGCAGGAGGGAAGCTGATCGTCTCAAATGCAACAGGCTGTCTGGAGGTGTTTTCTACGCCCTTTCCCGAGACCTCATGGCGGATAGCGTGGATGCACTCGCTATTCGGAAATTCTGCTGCGATTGCAACCGGGATCGCGGCGGCATACAAGGCAAAGGGCCGGCCCGATATCCGCGTGGTCGCGCAAGGCGGAGATGGAGGAACTACCGATATCGGATTGGGGTGTTTGTCTGGCATGTTCGAGCGTAACGACGATGTTCTTTACATTTGCTATGACAACGAGGCTTATATGAACACCGGCGTTCAGCGATCAAGCGCGACGCCTCCCGCCGCGCGAACCGCGACAACCCCCGCGATCGGCGAGCATCCGGGCCATGAATTCGGCCATGGAAAAAGCGTTCCGCTAATCGCCATGGCGCATAGAATTCCGTATGTCGCCACGGCCTCGGTCGCGGAACTGCGGGATCTGGAATTCAAAGTGGAGAAGGCTATCGCAATACACGGCGCACGTTACATCCACATTCACGTTCCGTGTCCGTTGGGTTGGGGTTCGGAACCCGCTGATACGATTCGCGTCGCGCGCCTGGCTGTCGAGACCGGTTTGTTTCCGCTATTCGAAGCAGAATTCGGGACGGTAACGGAAAGGATGCGCATCAGACGCGCCACGCCGGTGGCGGAATACCTCAAACTTCAGAGGCGGTTCGCACATTTGTTTGCCGCGAATGCGGACCCCGGATCAATCGCGGCGATCCAGAAGATCGCCGACAGGAACATACAAGATTTTGGATTATCTGCATAAAAACATGCCGAAGCCGTTTGCGATTACTTTGGATGTCGGATCGAGTCTCGCCAACCATACCGGATCGTGGAGGACGGAGCGACCTGTATATCTTGATTCACTGCCGCCGTGTAATAACGCCTGCCCGGCGGGTGAAAACATTCAGGGGTGGTTGTATTACGCCGAAGAAGGCCGCTATCGGGAGGCGTGGAACGTGCTGGTTGAAAATAATCCGCTGCCGGCCATCATGGGACGTGTGTGTTATCACCCCTGTGAAGATGCGTGCAATCGCGGCAAGCTCGATCAGGCTGTCAATATTCATGCCGTCGAGCGGTTTCTGGGTGATCAGGCGATCGAATGCGGGTGGCCGTTCCCACGCCCCACCGGCACGAGCGGCAAGATGGTTCTGGTTGTAGGCTCAGGCCCATCGGGTCTTTCGGCAGCGTACCATCTTACGAGGCTTGGACACGCTGTAACCATCTATGAGGCTGAATCGAAACCGGGAGGGATGATGCGCTTTGGCATCCCGCAATACCGCTTACCGCGAGATATTTTAGATGCCGAGATCGAGCGTATTGAAAGGATGGGCGTGAAGATCGAGCTCGGAAAGAAAGTGGACGACCTCTCTGCCAATATGCTCGAAAAGCACTTTGACGCGGTCTTTGTGGCGACCGGCGCGCACATCGCCAAACGCGCATACATTCCGGCGGGCGATGCAAGCAAGATCCTCGATGCATTGAGGGTCTTACACGACGTGGAGACTGGCGATCTACCCATGCTCGGACGGCATGTGGTCGTGTACGGCGGCGGCAATACGGCGCTTGATGCAGCCCGCACCGCGAAACGCTTGGGTGCAACCGACGCGCTGATTGTCTACCGAAGAACGCGAGAGAAGATGCCGGCGCACGAATCGGAGTTGCAGGAAGCCCTTGATGAAGGAGTACGCATCAAATGGCTTTCTACAATCAAGGCCAGTGGTGGGCGGAACGTTCTCGTTGAAAAAATGGCCCTCGATGGTTCCGGATTCCCTCAACCGACGGGAGAATTTGAGAGTATTGCCGCCGACTCCGTCATCCTGGCGATTGGCCAAGAGGCAGATCTCGAATTCCTGACCAAAGTAAAAGGTATAGAGATGAAAGACGGCGTGGTCCAGGTCAATTCGCAAATGATGACCGGGCACGCGGGTGTGTTTGCGGGAGGCGACATGGTGCCGGCCGAGAAGACTGTGACAACGGCCGTCGGGCACGGGAAGAAAGCTGCGCGGTGCATTGATGCTTTTCTGCGCGGCGGTACCTATGTCCCGGTCCCGAAGCCTGGCATCGCGACATTTGAGAAACTGAACACCTGGTATTACACCGATGCGCCTAAGAGCGTACAGCCCGCACTGGATGCGGTTCGGCGGACTTCGAGTTTTGCGGAAGTTGTCAGGGGATTGGACGAGACAAACGCTCTGTTTGAAGCACGTCGCTGCCTCTCCTGCGGTAATTGCTTCGAATGCGACAACTGTTATGGCGTTTGCCCGGATAACGCTGTCGTCAAACTCGGGCCGGGAAATCGGTTCCGGATCAATTATGATTACTGCAAAGGATGCGGTATTTGCGCGACCGAATGTCCCTGCGGTGCTATCGAAATGGTTCCGGAAGTAAACTGAGCCGTTCAGACCTCTCGCTCGATTCGCAGCTTTAGGAAATGGGTTGCGCAGGAGATGCACGGATCATAGTTGCGGACGGCCTGCTCGCATTTCCAGGTAGCCTCTTCGATTGAAGAAGCTGCCAGCCGTGGCGCAAATTCTCGTAGGTCCTGCTCAATCCGGCTCTGATTTTGTGATGTGGGTGGCACGATCTTGGCGGTGCGAATGATGCCGTTCTCGTCTAGGTCGTAGCGGTGATACAGAATTCCTCGGGGCGCCTCGGTGATGGCTTGACCCGTGCCGGCCCGGTTCGGCGCTGAGACGCGCGGCCGCTCGGGCGGGCGGTACTCGCGAATGACGCGCAGTGCTTCGGCACACGCAAATACAATCTCGATGGCGCGCACCACAATACTCCGGAAAGGGTTTCTTACGGGTACTACAAGGCCAACCTCGCGGGCGGCTTGCTGCGCGATTGGCGGCAGCAGATCGAAATTCAGATTGAAGCGCGCCAGCGGACCGACCAGGTAACTCCCACGCCCTTTTAGAGACGAGTGCAGTGCGTTTGAATGCTTGACTTGGAACTCGACAAAATGGTTTTCATAATCCGCGGCATCGATGTCGAGCCCACGATTCGAACGCAATCTTCCTTCGTTAAACGGATACTCGTCCGGATGGCGTAAAGCGACGAACTCGTAGTCCGGTTCAAAATCCGGGAACTCGAAGCCGCTAACCAGCTTTACAGTATCTATAGACGCCTCAAGAGCCCATTCGAGATCATCGGCCAGCTCCAACAATTCGCTTCGTGAAAAAAGTTTGTAGAACCCGCCAACAGCCGCTGAAATGGGATGAATCTCGCGGCCGCCAAGGAGCGTTACGATGCGATTCCCAATCTTTTTCAGCCGCAGACCCTTTTCAACAACGTCCTTGTGTTCGCGCGCCATGGCGATCGCGTCCGGGTAGCCCAGGAAATCGGGCGCATGCAACATGAACACATGGAGTGTATGACTTTCTATCCACTCACCGCAATAAAACAGCCGCCTCAGCAGACGAATCGCTGGCTCAATGTCAACGCCCAGCGCCCGCTCCATGGCGTGGATTGCGCTCATCTGGTAAGCAATGGGGCAGATGCCGCAGATTCGGGACGTGATATCAGAAGCCTCGGAGTAATGGCGGCCACGCAGAAAAGCCTCGAACAGGCGAGGCGGCTCATAGATGTCCAATGACACATCGCAGACACGATCGCCTTGGAATTTGATGTAGAGCGAACCCTCGCCTTCCACTCGTGCAAGCGTGTCTACGCGAATTGTCTTGGGATGCTGCGATGTGCTCATAGCCGGTCCGCCTGCTCGCTTGCCTTGCGAAACTGCCAGGCCCAAGCATTAAACCCGCGAAAAGCTCTAGCGATCTCATTATTCGTCTGGCCGAGAATTCGGAACTGACTTGAGAGCGACGCGGTATTAGGTGTTTCCATGGGACCATAACAGCCATAACAGCCGCGGGAGTAGCTCGGACACAGGGCGCCACAGCCTGCGTGCGTCACAGGTCCCAGGCATGGAGTTCCGTGGGCTACAACAACACAGACGTTTCCTTTGCGTTTGCACTCGACGCATACGCTGTAGCCTGGGATATTCGGCTTACGGCCGGCGATGTTCGCCGAGAGGATCTCGATTAACTGGCGTTTATTAATGGGACACCCACGCAGCTCGAAATCGACGTGAACGTGTTCCGATATCGGGGTGGAAAGTTGGAGCGTCGAAATGAATTGGGGAGTCGCGTAGACTGCGCGCACAAACTCCTCCACGTCACTCCAGTTACGCAGTGCCTGTATGCCGCCCGCCGTCGCACACGCGCCAATGGTGATGAGCGTTTTCGACGCGTGCCGCACTTGCTGGATGCGATCGGCGTCATGATGAGTGGTAATCGATCCCTCCACCACCGCGATGTCATACGGCCCGTCCAGCATCGCGCGACTCGCTTCCGGAAAATACCGGATCTCGATTGCGCCCGCAATTCCCAATAATTCATCCTCGCAATCAAGCAGCGTCAACTGGCATCCATCGCACGAGGCGAATTTAAAGACACCGATTGTTGGTTTTTCCTTCTTAGAGCTCATAACGATCCAGTAACGGCCGGATGCGGCTGTACGGGAATACCGGCCCATCCTTGCAGATGAAATGAGGGCCCCACTGGCAATGTCCGCAGAAACCGACGGCGCACTTCATATTGCGTTCCATTGACAAAAAAATGTTAGATTGCGCCATACCGCGAGCCTGCAGCTCTTGCGCGACGAAGCGCATCATGACTTCAGGTCCGCATATCATCGCCACGGAGTCATGCGGAAATAACTTAGCGTGTCGGAACAAAGTAGTCACAACGCCGACGTGCCCGGTCCAGCCGAGATCGCCAGAATCCACCGTCACAAGAGCTTGGGTCTCGGGCAGCAGCGACCACGATACTAATTCTTCGCGGAATAACACATCCGCCGGGCGGCGCGCGCCGTAGAGAATAGTGAGCCGGCCGTATTCGTTTCGATTTGCGAGTACTCGATAAATGACAGGACGCAGCGGAGCCAAACCGATGCCGCCCGCCACGATCACCACGTCGCGTTCGCGAGCCGCATCCACGGGCCAGCCTCTTCCAAAAGGTCCACGCACACCGACGGAAGTACCCGCCTCGGCGCTTACCAGAGCCCGAGTGGCCGGTCCGACGGAACGAATCGTATAAGTGAGGTGGGCCGCGTCCGAGGGGTCGCCACTGATGGAAATCGGAACCTCGCCCGCGCCAAATGCCCATACCATGCTGAACTGCCCCGGCTGAAAACTTTCCGGAGAGCGCCCGTCTTTCGGTTCGAGGACTAGTGTGAAAGTGTCATCCGTCTCCTGTGATACGTGGTGTAATGCGTACGCCACGGGCATCAAAGGATCTGTTTTGGGTATCGGTTCAACACTAGGCATACACATCTATCAACTGCAGCCGCGTAGCCTCCAGGCGCTGCCCCATCACACCAGCCAACCGTTTTAACAGCTCATAACCCAAGTCATGATTCTGTTCGCATTTGGTACGTAGGCATTTGCCGTGGAAGGAAATTGCCCTGGTAGGTTCGACGGCACGCGCATGGAATCTCCAGCGGTAGGGCGGAAGCAGCCACGACCACCCGAGAATCTCGCCCGCGCCCAGGGTTTGGATGATAATTGGTTTGCGCTGTGGAGCGAAGATTTCGAGCGCCACGCTTCCATGCCGGATCAGGAAAAACTCGTTCGCCCCCTCGCCCTCTTTCAGGAGATATGTGCCGGAATCGAATCGCACATTTGAGGCGCAGCCGGTCAGTAACTGCGCGTATTGTGCATCGAGTTCCGAAAAGAAGGGATGTTCCGCAATGATGCGCTCAAGTGTTTGCATCTTTAGCCGTCTCCCGAATGGCTGCTGCTTCTTCCGTGATGTCAATACCTACCGGGCACCACGTAATGCATCGCCCACAACCGACGCAGCCGGAAGTGCCGAACTGGTCGAGCCAAGATGCGAGCTTATGCGTCATCCATTGCCGGTACCGGCTCTTGTGTGAAGTGCGCACACTTCCGCCGTGGATGTATGAGAAATCCATCGTGAAGCACGAATCGAGGCGGCGCCAGCGCTCAGCCTGGTTTCCGCTGATATCTGTTGTGTCTTCGATTGTGGTACAGAAGCAGGTTGGACACACAAGCGTGCAGTTGGTACACGCCAGGCAGCGTGCGGCCACGTCATCCCAACGCGGATGATCGAGGTTACTGTAGAGGAGATCACGAATATTCGTCGTGTCCATATAGCGCGTCTGCATCGCGGCTGCACGTTCCACACTCGCTCGCGCGAGCCGCAGATCCTCATCGCTTGCTTCGTGGTGTTCGACCTCCATCAGCAACTCAAAACCCGCCTCGGTACCCACTTCGACTAAAAAGCGATGCCCGTTCGCGTCGATCAGCTCGGTCAGGGCCAGATCATAGCCTATTTCAGCGTGCGGACCGGTTCG
>JAFAMM010000121.1 GCA_019233375.1 Acidobacteriaceae bacterium | reverse complement strand
AGAACACCCAAATTGCAGGTTCAGGCACTATGACCTCCTTCCGACCCACAAAATCCGGACCAGCACACGTTTTCATTCCACCAGTCTCAAAGGTGGCATCGAAAGAGCAGATCGCGGCGAACCGCTCCAATTCCGCTTGACAGGGATCCCACCAGGGTGTATTGATTACTTGCTCGCGCGATAAAACTTCTTATCCACGGGTTTGTACAATCCCGCTCCAGCCAACTCATCACTGGGGAAGTAAGAAACTCGTTCTAACTGGCTTGCAGATGGCGGGCCATCCAAGGATTATCAATGCGCCAGGATGAAGAATCGAACGTTTCCGGCGATAGCCGCGAATCCGATAACAGACGCGAGTTCCTGAAAAAGCTCGGAACGGCGCTGGGAGGCGTCGCACTTACCGGCGGCGGCGCCGTGGCCCCGCTCTTCGGTCAAGCAACCCCGCTACCAAGCGGTTACAAGTTTTATCGTGTGCTGACGGCCAACGATGAGCAGCCCTACAGCGGGGGTGTTAATCCGGTGGGCACTCTGAGCGCGGCGGTGATGCTGGGAGCGTTCCAGGCTGAGGGGAAGCCGCAGAAGGACGTGATTTATTTTCACGGCACCACGACACCGAAGGCGCATACCGGCTCGCCACAGGCGCTCTTTCGCGCGCAAGTCGACTATTCCAGCGGTAAGCCGCAGGTGATCGCTGTCTTTATCGCAGTGGCGGAGGGCGATTCGCTGAGTCAGGTAGCCGGCGTTCCCAGCGATCAGTTGCCGCTGGTTGTCGGAACACTGGGCATCGGCTCCGCCAATTCCAAGGCTTTTTATGCCACCACGATTGCTGTGAACGATTACGGAACGGCGGACAATGCAGACTACAGCATTCCTTTGAAGAGCGCCCCGGGGGTGTATCTGTTAGACCCCGTCTATGGCACGTGGTCGAACGTCGCTCGCCTGGGTGATCCATCTCCCGATGGTGCGCAGTATGGCGGATTTTTTGGCGATGTGCTCTTGAACGAGGACAACACGGTGGAGATGGTTGCGGCGACGACTAACCCTCCTGCCGTGGCCGGGCTGGGTGCTGCCGCCGATCGCTCGCGGGTGCCGTGGACCACTACAACGCACGCCTTGATTCACGTCTCGCCTGGGCGTCACGGCCATTCTTACATCGTCTTGAAAACCGGAGACCGGCTGCCGGGGACCGCAGCGGTGGTCCAAAGCATCGGGCTGATCGACGCGATCCATGGAGAATTGTTTGTCGCTCAAGTGAACGCGAGGCGGCTGGACGTTGTAAACGCATTGCCAACGACGGCTGTGGTGCGAGGGCGGCTGCAGCCAGGCGGCAGCGCCGGGCCCTCCGATTTGGCGTTGCTGACGGGTTCACCCGGCCTGTTCGCGAACGGAGTGCCGGCCCACCGTGACACACTCGTGGGCGAAACCTTCTTTGGACCGCGTATCGGCTTCGACGGCCTCGCAGCGATTGTGACTCACGATTCGGTTTCAGTGCCCAGCGGAGGCTCGCTCGATTTGCAGCGCTTAAGCACCTGGGGACGGCGCGGCCGGGAGCTTATCTTCCGAGCGGGCGACCTGGCCGCGAACAACGTCACGGCTGTGGGTGATGCTGTGGTCAGCCCCACAACCGGGCTCGCCTACGTGATACGGGTTCTGGAGGACGGCACCACGGAGCTCGTCGTATTCAATCAAGCGCAAGAGGAGAAGGTGATCCTCCGAAGCGGAGATGAAGTTGAGGGGCTCGCCACAACGGAGATCCTTCACGGATACCATCCCGCCCAGGTGGACCCTGCAGGCCGAGTCGCCTTTGCCGCCGAGTTCCTCAAGGACCCAAAGAACCCACACGCCGAGGGCAGCGTCATAAGCTGCCTGGTTGTAGGCATCCCGGTCTGACACGCTCGACACAGGAGAAAAAAAATGGCAACCGATGTCAATGCCCTGACAACTGTAAATCCGATTCATATCGGCACCGGGGACGGAACGAATTTAGCTTATGGGCTGCCGCTCTTTCCTGTCATCGGCACTGCGCGAGCCGGCATCTCGAATACCTCGCTCTCCGGTCCTATCCTGGACTTCGAGCTACTCGTCCTGTTTTCTCGCTTCAAACTGCACTCCTATTGGATCTATCTGATGGGAGTCCTGGGTCCCTCCATCGCCTTTGATTTGCCAGCAAGTGTGTTATTAAGTAACCTCCCTAGCGGCGAGGGCCAGGTTCAGGCCACCCTGTATTCCGACCAGGAGATACTGGCCGGATTCGGATGCGGACTCGCGGCCGGAGCGGGTTTCTCGCTAGCCCAGCAATTCTATCTTCCGGATAAGTGGTACTCGCCCTGGAAGGGTTCCTGGAAGAACGCTCTAAATCTGAATGTTGAGTTCAATATAGACGTCATCCAAGTTCTTCTGTACCTGATCCAGGCTCTGTTAGGCAGTAAGGCTGAGGCGAAGAAAATCCCCGCAGACAAAGCAAAAAAGTTCGACAAATACTTAACCGTCGGAACGGTGGCGGCTCAGGCATTCAGCTTTTTCGGTGGGAACAATGGGAAAAGATTCGGCCCTGATAAGGACGTCACGGCTACCGCCCAGTTCGTGATACCGATCGATTTTTTTAGTTTCATCCCAATCCTTAAAGCCTTCAATAAGGGCCTAAATAAAATCGTGGGCTCGATACAGTTCGGTACGCAGTTCCGCGTTCTCATGCCGGTCACCTTAACGCTTGATAGCTTCGAAGTGACGAGCCAGGACAAGACGGGCAAAGATATCTCCGCCACATACAAACCCATCACTTACAGCGGTTCCGTCGCTACGGCCAAAGGGCCGAGCTTCCCGGGGACAGCCGATCCCAAACGGCTCACTACCCATGTAACTTACACAACCGCTTTCACCATCGCGCTCGAGTTCTGCTTCCGTATCACAATTTGCAAGCTGCTCGACAGAAACATCGTCCTTTACTCGCTCGATCTCCTGGAGCTGATGCGTCTGCCGAGACCTTCGGTCACGGTTGCAGGTTCCGTCAGCACGGATTTGGTGACCGGCTGCGCTCTCCTTCCGCAGATGACACTGACTTTCATGTCGGGACCAGACCCGCACTACCCTTTACCCGACAATACGGTCGTCACGGACGTTAAATTCAAAGCGTTTATCGTGTTCGGGGCACCCTGGGAAGGCAAGGACAACGTCGATTGTATGATCGAGACGAATCCCGAAATCAAAGGATTTCCCACGTCGGTAAAAGTCCGTACCGGGGCCAGCAACGCAAGCTTCGAGTACATGTTTGAAAACGGCCGCATTCCAACAGGCGATCCGAACAATCCTGACAGCACGGCTCCTCCCAGCGCGACTGCGCCATATGCGACCTATGTGGTCAGGGCGAGTCTTCCACCGGATCCTTCTCAACCCTGTTTGGATTGGGAAGTCACCGTACCGGTAACGGTGCTAAACCGGTCGCTGTTTACCGGTTTTTATGATGGCACTCAAGCTATGGGACCTCCTTATAATGAAGCGGCAGGCGGAGCGGAGCTGAATGCGGACCCCTCGAAGGCTACTGGAGGCGCAAAAGTAGCGACGTATGTAGTTGCGAAATACGAGTTTCCGTATGCCCCGGGCAGCACACAGGCGAACCAAGTGGATATCAACATGTACCTGCTTGACGCCGACCGGAACCTGCACAAAGGCAGCGACGTGGCAGTTACTTTCGATTCCGGGGCAACAGCAAACCTCTCCAGCCCAGCTACCGTAAAGGTCCCGCTCGCCATGCTGGGTAGCGCGGGTACTACGTTCAGGCTCGAATGGCGTTCAAAAGGCCCTGAAACGAACTATTCCAGCCTGTTTTTCCTGGTCCTGGATGCAGGCGGCATTTACGGCCAATCAGAATTCTGGCTGCATGTCTGGAACTGGTCATGAGTTCGGCTGCCGCTGCCTCTCCCCCGCCTCGCGCCATCCGTAGCGCGCGCAGCCTCGTCGAAGCTTTACGCGCGCCAGATGCCTTTGAGCGAGTGGAGGTGCTCCGCGCGATTCAGAAAGAGCCCCGTGTGGCACTCTCATTCGGTATTTTCGAGGGACAGGATGTCATCGATGCGTTGATCCGGGAATCGCACCGCGGCGCCGGCACCTCGGAGTGGATGCAATGGCTTGGAACACTCGATTGTTTTGAAGACCGGCGGGTAAAAGATTTTTTCTTGCGCCTTCTCTGTGAGAGTGATGAACCCATTGTGCTCTTTGCGGCGGCGCGTTATCTGGCACGCATGGCGCCCGCGTCGGTTCCTCAAGAAATTTATGATCTCCTGCTGACCGACGAGAATCCGATGCGCGCGCGAGCAGCGGCGCTTGTGCTCGGCGCGGCTGAAGCCTCGCAGGCAGACGGCAAGACCGTCTGCCCCACCGGCGGCACCATCCGGCTGGCGTTGCTATCCGGGGGCAAAGTTCCCGCTCCGGCGATTGATGCCCACACGTCGGCGGCATGGCTGGATGAACTGAACGGCGCCTTTCAACTGGAAGCCATGAGCGCGCTGGAAACGCAAGGAGAGCACGCCTGGATACGGCTTGCGCTGCTGTGGGACGAACTCGGCGGGCGGCTGCGGATGTGGCTGCTCCAATGGGGATTCCGCGAATTCCCCGCCATGCTTCCCGGTTTGCTGGCGCAAGCGCTCAGGAGCGGCGATCCCACTCTCGTTCTCGAAGGACTGCGAACTATGGCGGACGCCGGAGAGAAAATTGTACCCGAATCCATCAGGGGCTTAGCCGCGGCATTTCTACGCGATCCCGACCCGGCGGTGAGACAGGCCGCTGCGGCTGCAGCTCCGCCCGGCGTAAACTGGCGCGAATTTCTGGTTCTTGAGAGCGATGGTGCGGTTCGATTGGCGGCCATGGTGCAACTCGCGAGGACGGAACGGGAGCGAGCGATTCCGGACCTGATCGATGTTCTGCGGTCGGGCGATTGGCAGGTACGGTCGACGGCTGCCAGCTGCCTGATCACTCTAGGCACGGCGGCGGGGGATGCAGTGAAGCCTCTGGTGCGCGATCCCGACCCGGATGTGCGGACGGCCGCGGTGCGGACGTTGCTTGCGTTGCAGCAGGATGCCTGGCTTGAGCAGGAACTGCTGATCTGAATGCGATAGCGGGGAACGTGAGAACCTGTCGGCCGCCGATCACAACCGATATCGAGCCTGAATTCAACAACTTACGCGAAATCATTTGGCGGCGCGCGCTACACTGGTATTTCCTTGAGTTGGAAGGTGGGCTTTAGCCCGCGCCGGGCTTCAGCCCGGCAAACGAAATCCGAATCACGCCGAGCGTCGCCGCACGCCTCGGCGTTTTTCTTTTCCGGAGCCCCAAAAATGTCTTCGCAAGCCCAGATCGCCGCAAATCGCAAAAATTCCCAGCACTCCACCGGTCCAAATACCGAATCAGGCAAGCAAGCCGTCTGCCTGAACAATCTGCGCCACGGTCTGGCCGGTGCCTTCCATCTCCTCCCGTGGGAAGACGCCGGCGCTTTCACCACTCTCCAACTCGCGCTCCGTTCCGAGCACAATCCTGCAACACCCACCGAGCACATCCTGGTCGATCGCATGACCCAGCACGAATGGCTCCGCCAGCGCGCGATGCATCTCCAAAATCTCTGCTTCAGCTCGGAAGGCGTCATCGATGAAGAAAAACAATTCGCGTTGTATCTGCGCTATCAGACTACACACGAACGCGCCTTCAGTAAATGCCTCGCAGACCTCCTAAAGCTCAGAGCCGAAAAGCGCAAAGAAGAAATTGGCTTTGAATCGCAAAAGGCCAAGGCAGCCGCCGAAACCCGCAAAACCGAGCTACACGAAGCGCGTACCCGCCTCGCCCACGCCAAAGCCGCTCACCTGGAATTGGATACAGACATTAAAGGCCACATCCAGGCCGTCCTCCCGGGCCACACCGCAATCCCTTTTGATCAGCTCAAAAACGTCCTTTCGGTTGCAATCGCGGAAGTTTTCCGAAGCCACGCCCCGGCCAAAGCCGCTTAGCCGCATCGCGTCGGCGAAAACAAACCGCCCAATCCATCAGTACTGTTGAAAGCGTTACACGTAAACGTTTAAACTAGGCTGCTGCAAGCGCTCAGCGATTGACGGAAGGAGAAAGCTTTGGGGGCAAGCATCAAAGACGTTGCCGCAAAAGCGGGCGTGTCCATCGCAACTGTCTCGCACGTCCTAAACGGCACGCGCATAACCAGCCAGCCGACGCGAGAACGCGTTCTGGCCGCCATCCGGGAACTCGGATATTCTCAAAATCAATCCGCGCGCAATCTCGCCCGTGGCCGCAGTACGCTCTTGGGCCTGCTCATCTCCGATGTCCGCAATCCCTTCTTCCCCGACATCACCGCCGCGTTTCAGGATCAGGCCCTTGCTCATGAGATGGACGCTCTCGTGATGAACACGAATTACGATCCGCATCGCACCTTGAACTCCGTACGCCGCCTACTCGGTCTCCAGGTGCCCGGCGTCGCCATTCTCACCTCGCAAATCGACCCGGCAGTCATTGACATGCTCGCTCGTCACCGCATCGCCGCCGTGTATCTCGACCTCGGCCGCGTCGATAAAAGCATCAGCAACATCGTGATCGAATACGAAACCGGTATCGTCCTGATGCTCGAGCACCTCAGCCAGCTAGGCCACCGCCGGATCGCCTACATCGGCGGCCCGCTCCACCTGAATTCCGCCCAGCGCCGCAAAAACGCCTTCATCGAAACGGCTGCCCGCCTCGGTCTCGACCCCTCTCTCGCACTAGACGCCGATTTCACTGTGAAAGGCGGCTACTTCGCCTGTTCGAAGCTGCTCAGCGTGCCCCAGCCGCCTACCGCCATCGTCGCAGGCAATGACCTCACCGCCATCGGCGTCCTTCATCGCGCGTATGACGGCAAAATCCGCGTGCCCGAGGATCTGTCCGTCACCGGCTTCGACGACATCCTCTTCGCCGAATACACCCAGCCCGCTCTCACCACCGCCTCCATCCCACGCGCCGAGATCGGCCGCGTCGCGTTCCAGGCTATCTGGACCATGCTCTCCGATCCCGAGCTGGCCGGACGTGAATACCGCGTCCCCACGCGTCTGGTCGTGCGCGAATCGACCGTTCCACCCGCCAATGGCCGGGAGCGCTCACACCACGGAATACAATCGGAACCAAGCGTCCGATGAAATATTTCCTGCTGGCCTTTCTCAGCGCCGTATTCGCCCAACAAAGCGCGGCGCCCGATGCCTTCACCGGCCACTGGATGGTTCGCTTTGATGCCGATGGCACCACGCGCGAAACCTCGCTCTACCTCAAAGCCGACCACGATCTCCTCATCGGCTACATGGCCTCAAATCACGGAAATGAAGCCATTCACGATGCCAAAATCACCGGGCAGACGTTCACCTTCACCCTCATTCGCGACAACTTCGGCGAGCAGCAGACGACCAAGTATGAAGGCGAAGTGCAAGGCGACAGCCTCACCCTGAAACAGGCCAACGGTCACGGCCGAACGCTCACTTTGAAGCGCATCTCCTCCGCATCGCCCGCGCCTATGCCGGCCGCCGCTCCCAAAATCTCTCTCCCGCCTGCCCAGCCGGTCCCCTATAACGGTCTCGCCAAGACTCCTCCCATGGGCTGGAACAGTTGGAACAAGTTCGCCAACAAAGTGACCGACCAGCTCATTCGCGAAACCGCCGATGCGATGGTTCGCAACGGAATGAAAGACGCCGGTTACCTCTACGTCAACATCGACGACACCTGGGAAGCCGGCCGCGATGTCCAAGGCAATATCCAGACCAACTCCCGCTTCCCCGATATGAAGGCGCTCGCCGATTATGTCCACAGCAAAGGCCTGAAAATCGGGATCTACTCATCGCCAGGGCCGAAAACCTG
>JAFAMM010000486.1 GCA_019233375.1 Acidobacteriaceae bacterium | reverse complement strand
GAGGTTTTGTCGCGCACTCTCATCGCCGAAGCTGTTTGGGACATGAATTTCGACAGCGACACAAACGTGGTCGATGTGAACATGCGGCGTCTGCGCAGCAAAGTCGACGAACCCTTTTCGCTGAAGCTGATCCACACCGTTCGTGGCGCCGGTTATGTTATGGAAACTGACCGATAGGCTGCGACTGCTTTCGCGCTATTGGGAAAGTTTAGCCTTCCGGCTTGCGGCCGCATACACGCTTGCCGGGCTCGCTTTCATTTTTCTTACTACCGCCAGTCTCTATCTGGTGCTCCTCAGACAGCTAGAGAAGAGCACCAATATGTTCATTGCCGACAAGCTAAACGTAGTGCGCACTCTGCTTCGCGATCGGCCAACCGACTCGGATGCTCTCCGAGAGGAAATCGAACTCGAAACCTCCGCGCGAGAGTATCAACGCTTTTACATTCGCCTGCTCAATGAGCAGCGTAAGGTCATCCTCACTACGCCCGGCATGCCGGAGCAACTGAACCTTGCGCAGCTAGCAGGCAACGAGGGGAGGCATCCTAAGTCCGCATTTGAAATCGTCGGCAAGCACGGGCACGCCTTTCGTGTCGCCACAGCGGTCGCGCCTGTCGGCGTGCCCGCAGCTTCAAAGGACATTATTCAGATCGCCGTCGACGTCTCGCAGGAGAAAGAGTTGCTGGCGCGCTCTCGCCTCTGGTTTTCGGCTATTCTCGCCGCCGCTTGCGCTTTCCTGCCTCTCATCGGATACCGCATTGCACGGCAGGGTATTCGTCCCGTCGAGGAAATCGCATCCACCGCTCGCCGCATCAGCTCATCAAACCTCCGTGAACGCATCCGCGCGGAAGGATACCCGTTTGAACTCGCGTCCCTTGCTGGCACCTTCAATAAGATGCTCGACGGCCTGGAGGAATCCTTTGAGCGGATTTCACGCTTTTCGGCCGATATCGCTCATGATCTGCGCACACCCGTGAATAACATCCGCGGTGAAGCGGAAGTCGCTTTAGCCCGCGCGCGAACCGTTGAAGAATACCGCGATGTGCTTGGGTCGTGTCTGGAAGAGGCTGTACGGCTATCGAATCTGATAGGAGACTTGTTATTTCTTGCCCGCGCGGAAAGTCCGTTGTCGCTTTTGCATCGGGAGAGAACCGACATTACGCAATTGCTGACCCGTGTGCGCGAATATTACGAAGCTTCAGCGGCTGATGCCGGAGTTTCCCTGATCGCGGCATGCCCAGGCGAACCAATAATCGCTGCCATAGACCAGTCGCTTCTTCAGCGCGCGCTTAGCAATCTGGTCTCCAACGCCGTAGCGCACACGTCCTCTGGCGGCTCCATCTTCATGACCGCTAAAACAGATTTCTCAAACCTACACATCGAGGTCTCTGATACCGGCGCCGGAATCCCGGCTGATGCGCTGCCCAGAGTATTCGATCGCTTCTTCCGCGTGGATTCATCGCGGTCCCGGGCTTTGGGCGGTACTGGACTGGGACTGGCGATCGTGCAAAGCATTACTTTGCTGCACGGTGGCAATGTGCAGATCTCGAGCAAACGAGGGGAAGGAACCCGCGTCACGTTAAGTCTGCCCGTCTCGTTGCCCTAGCATGACGGAATCGTAATCTTCGTGTCATCTTGGTGTCCGTTCTCCGGCGGTACAACACTAGTGGTGCCCGCCACATATCGCACGGCCGATCCCGGTTGCGTGATGAAAAATCCTCAGAGGAGAACAATACATGACGCGAAAAAAAGCTCGAAAAAACGCTCGAGAGAAGTCTCGAAACAATTCACGAACCAAGCGTCTGAGTCCGCTCAAGACCCTGCTCGCAACGGGGCTGAGCATTCCCGCGCTCGCTGTCGGCCAGTCCGTGCCTTACCCCACGTATGTCACTGGCCCGCAGCCGAATGGCTCTTGGGTCGTCAGCAATGGCCAGGTCATCACCCCGGCCGGCACGCAAGTTGACCTCGGCATCCGGGTTCGCGCGAAGGCCATCGCGCTGAACCCTAATGTCAAGACTCACACAGCCGCCGTCCTCACCATGGGTACGTCATCGGACGATGGCAATGGAGCCGTCGAGGTATTCGACACGCGTACCGGCGTTGTCCTGCAAAACTACGTGC
>JAFAMM010000462.1 GCA_019233375.1 Acidobacteriaceae bacterium | reverse complement strand
GACGTGTAGTCTTCGATCGATTTGCCCTGTTTGGCCGCGTTGGCAATGATCTTGTCGTCGACGTCGGTAACGTTCATGACGTGATCGAGACGGTAGCCCCGATATTTCAGCCAGCGGCGAAGGATGTCCTGAAACGTAAACGTCCGGAAGTTCCCGATATGGACGAAGTTGTAGACCGTCGGCCCGCAGGTGTACATACGAACGGTGTTGTCCCGCAGCGGGTAGAACGTCTCAAGCTCTTGCGTCAGAGTGTTGTAGAAGCGAAGCGCCATCGCGGAGGAGGGTTAAAGGTCAATCGTAACAGGCGAACAGAGTTAGAGCGGCTGTCCTTGGATAATGCTAGGCTATTCCTAGGGAGTGCCTATGCCCACTCTATATGTTGAAAACGTTCCAGAAGACCTATACGAAGCGTTGCGCGCCAGAGCGCAAGAGCACCGCAGGTCCATAGCGGCGGAAGTGATCGAGCTACTCAAGAGTAATATCCCGACGCAAGCTGAACTGGAACGGCGAAGAGAACTCTTCGACTCCATCATGGAGATACGCTCACAGCCGTCGCCCGGCAAAGGCCCGTTCCCGTCCGCGGAAGAAATGATTCGCGAAGACCGCGAACGATGAGCGAGTATGTACTCGACGCCAGCGTGGCGGCGAAATGGTTTCTGCCGCCCGAGCGAGAGCCTTTCAGCGAGAAGGCTCGTGCGCTGTTTAAGGCACAAACAGAAGGGCAGATGGCGTTCCTTGTTCCCGACCTGTTCTGGGCCGAAATGGGCAACGTATTGTGGAAGGCTTCCCGCACACAACGTATGTCGCTGTCTGACGCTGAATGGTCGGCCCGTTATCTGCGCCAGTTGGACTTCCCGACTTTGCGCTCAGTCGATTTTTTGGAGGGCGCGTTTCAAATCGCCACCCGTTTCGAGCGATCCTTCTACGATTCGATCTACCTCGCCCTCGCGAAAGAGGCCAACCGGCCCTTGCTCACCGCGGACGAGCGTCTCGCAAACGCGGTTGCAGCTTATTTGCCGGTACGCTGGCTCGGCGCTCTTTAGTCGCTGAGAATAAGACTTGCAGTCAGCTCTACGATTTGAGATTCAAGCCACGTGCCCAGAAACAGGCGCCCGCGCCGGTCTTCTTCACACCGCTCACGGCACGATCGAAACGCCCGTGTTCATGCCGGTTGGCACGCAGGCGACCGTTAAAGGAATCACGCCGCGCGATCTGCTGAATGACCTGGATGCCCGGATCATCCTTGCGAATACGTATCACCTGTTTCTTCGTCCCGGGCACGAGCGCATCGAGCGCTTCGGCGGGCTGCACAAGTTCATGGCGTGGCCGCGCGCCATTTTGACCGATTCGGGCGGGTTTCAGGTCTTTAGTCTCGACACGCTGCGCAAGGTGACGGATGACGGCGTTCTCTTTCATTCGCATCTCAACGGCGATGCTCATTTTTTTTCGCCAGAGAGCACGGTGGATGTCCAACTCGCTCTCGGCAGCGACATTCTGATGATGCTCGATGAATGCCTCGCCTATCCCGCGGCCCACGAGCGGGCGGTCGAATCGATGCATCGAACCATCCGCTGGGCGCGTGCCGGCTACCAGCATTACCGGGAGCGCGAAAAGGGCGCGCACTGCGCCCTCTTCCCCATCGTTCAGGGATCCATGTACCCGGACCTGCGCATCGCTTGCACCGAAGCGCTGATTGAACTGGACGCGCCCGGCTACGCGATCGGCGGTTTGTCGGTCGGTGAACCGCGGGATCTCAGCCAGGAGATGGCCGCCATCACCGCGCCGCTGCTACCGCCCGGCCGCCCCCGATATGCCATGGGCGTCGGCATGCCCGAGGAACTCGCTCAATACGTCGCACACGGCATCGACATGATGGATTGCGTGCTGCCCACCCGCAATGCCCGTAATGGATATCTGTTCACGTCCCAGGGCAAGCTCGTCATCAAGCAGGCGCGGTACATAGACGATCAGGAGCCGCCTGATCCGGCCTGCGGCTGCTACACCTGCCAGACCTTCAGCCGCGCATATCTCCGCCACCTTTTTATGGCGGGCGAGATTCTGTTTTCCATGCTGGCCTCGCTGCACAATGTGCGCTATTACCTTGACACGATGCGGCGGATCAGGCACGCTATCCTATTTGGTAAGTTTCCGGAATATCTAAGGTCATCGAAAGCCGGTGTGCTCCTGACGAGCTAGCCGAATTTCGCCGCAACACCAGATGGAAAGCGGGTCCAGGGTACGCGGCCGCCTGTTAGGGTTGCCAGCGCGCCTTGTTGAGATCCCCTCGGCCAGGGTGCCGCGGCCGTTAGCCTCTTCTTCCAGCGAGGCTTTCTGATCCAATGAATCGAGAACAGGATTGTATGTCGCCCTTTTTGCTTTTCTTCCAGGCTGCGCCCGCCGCCTCCCCTAGTAGCTTCCTCAGTGGCGTTCTGCCCATCGTCCTGATGATCGCGATCTTCTATTTCCTGGTTTTCATGCCCATGCGGCGCCAGCAAAAGAATCAGAAGGAAATGCTCAAGACGCTGCAGAACGGCCAAACAGTGCTTACCAGCGGCGGTATTATAGGGACCATCGTGGCGGTAGCCGATGACACGCTGACCCTGCGGGTAAAGCCGGATAATCTGAAGATCACCGTGGCCCGCAGTGCCGTCACGAGCGTCGTCAGCACCGACGATGCGGTGAAGAAGTAATCTCAGGAAGTCTGCAGTTCTTTTTAATTTCAAAATGAAACGCCATTTACGCTTTAAGTTCTTCCTTATCCTCGCCGTCGTTCTGATCTGCATCTACGGCGTGATTGGCCTGCCCACCAGCAAGGCGCAGCTCGTTACGAACTGGCGAAAGAACATCCATCTCGGCCTCGATCTTCGCGGCGGCTCCTACCTGGTGGTTCAGGTGCAGCAGCAGGATGCGTTCAACGCTCAGGCCGGGGTTCTGACGGACCGCTTGAAGGAACTGCTGCAGAAGCAGAATGTGACCTACTCTGAGGCCTACGTGGACGAGGCCAAGAGCCTGCAGGACGCAATGAAGGCCGCTATCGTCGTGAAGGGCGTTCCCGCTACCCAGGCCGGCACCTTCCGGGGTATTGTCAGCGACAATCTCAGCCAGTGGATCTTGACTCCGTTGAATGCGACCGATTACAGGCTCACATTGCGGCCTTCTGACGCGCTCAAGACGTGGCAGGACGTACTGACTGACACGAAGAATACGCTCGATCGCAAAATCAACGCGCTCGGTCTGAGTGAAGCGACCGTGCAGCAGCGGCGCGAGGACCGCGATTCGGAGTTGCTCGTCCAGTTACCGGACGTCGATGATCCGGCGCGCATCAAGCAGATCCTTCAGACAACCGCCAAACTGGAGCTCTATGACGTGAAAGGCGGCCCCTATGCGACGCGCGAGGAAGCGCTTGCACAGAACGGTGGTGTTCTGCCCATCGGAACAAAATTGATCGGGACTGCTGATATCAACGGCAAGAGCGGCGGCATCTATCTGGTGTCGAGCACGCCAGTCGTGCGCGGGCCGGACATTCGCGACGCACGCGCGCAACAGGGGCAGCTTCCTGGGCGTTGGGATACCGGCTTTGTCCTGAGCCAGGACGCTGCCAGGCGCTTTTCTACGTACACCGGTTCGCACATTGGCCAGCGGCTGGCGATTCTCCTCGACAACAAAGTGCTGGAAGCGCCCGTGATCAACGGGCAGATCAGTGATTCGGGAGTCATTGAAGGCGCCGCTACCCAGCAGGAAGCCGCCGATCTCGCGCTCAACCTGAAAGCCGGTTCGCTGCCCGCCGGATTGGTTTATGAACAGGAGGAAACGGTGGGACCGTCGCTCGGCGCCGATTCCATTCGCGACGGCTTCTTCGCCGGCATCGCGGGCGTGCTGGCCGTGATTGTCGCAATGCTGATCTATTACAAGCGAAGCGGAATCAATGCCACACTCGCTCTCGTTCTGAATGCCCTGATCCTGATCGCGTGCCTCAGCTACTTCGATGCGGTGCTCACGCTTCCGGGCATCGCGGGCATCATTTTGACCATCGGTATGGCGGTTGACAGCAATGTCCTGATCTTCGAGCGCATCCGCGAAGAACTACGTGCAGGCAAGGCGATCGTGCCGGCCGTCGACGCCGGTTTCAGCAAGGCCTTCTTGACTATTATCGACACGCACATCACGACCATCGTGTCCTGCGCGATTCTGTTTTTGTTCGGTTCCGGGCCGGTAAAAGGTTTCGCCGTAACACTCGTAATCGGTCTGGCGGCAAATGTTTTTACCGCCGTGTTCGTGTCCAAGGTGATTTTCGATTGGGAGCTGTCCGGACCAAAGCCGGTAAGGGCGCTCAGTATTTAGCGCCGCCGTGACGCGCATTGCGAAAGACAAGCGGTTCGGCGGCTGAGTTGGGAACATTTATAACAAACCGGTGTCTATTTTTCATAGATGCCGGCCCCTAGGGTTAGATGGAAATCTTCAAGCAAACCAATTTTGACTTCCTCGGCAAGAAGTGGCCGTTCATCTTCCTGTCGCTGGCGCTTACGGCGGCTGGGCTGGTCAGCCTTTGGGTAAAGGGCGGACCACGATACGGTATTGACTTTACCGGTGGCGCGCTGATGGACGTGAATTTCATAAAACGGCCGCCGGCGGATCAGATTCGGGCTGCTCTCCGCAAGAGAGTGGCGGGAACAGTAGACGTGCAAGAGGTGACAGGGTCGCAGGAAGTATTGATTTCGACAGGCACGCGAAACGACCGTCCGGCCGAACAGACCGACCAGGTTTTGCAGGCCACTCGCGACAACATGATCACGACACTGAATGCCGCATTCAATCCGGATTCGGGCGGCAAACTCGATATCAACACGGCTACTCGTACCATGCTCGCGGATCGTCTCCGCGATCCGCTCGCCAAAGCCGGCGCTGCCCTTTCAGACGATCAGATCGAGCAGCTTGCCGGAGCCATCACTTCCTTCCGCGACACGCCGCCGCGCTCCGGGCTCATCCGCAATCTGGATGATCTGTCTGCTGCCCCGGGCGTCACCCCACAAGTGCGGAACGTGATTAAGCAGCAATGCGTCGCCGGCAACTTCAATATTCGGAGCTTTGAATTCGTCGGCCCAAAGATCGGCGCGGATCTGCGCCAGCAGGCTATCAACGTGGTTCTGATTGCGCTTGGAGCAATGCTCGTCTACATCGCGTTTCGCTTCGAATGGATTTACGGTGTGGCCGCCGTAATCGCGGTTTTTCACGACACCATCATCACCATCGGTCTGTTCTCATTGTTCAATAAGCCGATCGACCTTACTGTAATCGCTGCGCTGCTGACCCTGGTCGGCTACTCGATGAACGATACGATCGTGACTTTTGATAGGATTCGTGAAAACCTGCGCTTGCAGATGCGCGGGTCTTTTTCAGAGATCGTGAACAGAAGCATCAACCAGACGTTGAGCCGGACGGTGCTGACTTCGGGACTGACGTTCCTGACGGCGCTCTCGCTGTACCTGTTCGGCGGGCAGGTTTTGAACGGTTTCTCGTTCGCGCTGGTTGTGGGCATTATTGTTGGAACTTATTCGTCAATATTTATCGCCAGTCCGATTCTAATCTTCTGGCAGGATATTGCCGAAGGTCGCAAGAGAAGAGGTCCGGCGCGGCCTGCGGTCGTCGAAAGCCGGACAAGAAACGTAGCCAAACCGGTGAAGCCCGTGAGAGCCGGAAGTAAATAGAATTTCGACGTGGAAAATGGACCGCGCCGCCGGTCCCAAAGCGAGGGAACTTGCATGTTTGATCAAACATTTGTTGACGGAACTCAGAAAACCAAGAAGCCGGTTACGATCTTTCTTTCACTGCTTCTGCAGATAGGCTTTATCGGCATTCTGATTCTGATTCCACTGATTTATACCCAGACCCTGCCGAATGCGCAGTTGAAGAGCATGCTGGTGGCGCCCCCGCCGCCCCCGCCGCCGCCGCCTCCACCTCCGCCCCAGGCCCCCAAGGTGGCCCCTAAGCCAGTCGTCCGGCAGTTCGTGGCCAACCAGTTGATGGCGCCGAAAGTAATTCCGAAAACCATCAATAAGATTGAAGAAGCCGCGCCGCCTCCTGATACCGGCGGAATCGTCGGCGGAACCGGTGAGGCCGGCGGCGCTGTCGGTGGCGTAATCGGCGGCGTGCTCGGTGGTGTGCCGGGCGCTCCTCCTCCGCCGCCTCCTCCCAAGCCGAAAGCCCCGAGCGGGCCGGTACGCATCGGCGGCCAGGTCGCGGAAGCCAACCTGATCCGGAAGGTTCAGCCCGTCTATCCGCCGCTCGCCAAATCCGCCCGAGTGCAGGGGACGGTCGAGTTTACCGCTGTCATCAGCAAGGACGGCAATATAGAGAATCTGCAGCTGGTGCGCGGCCATCCGCTTCTGGTCAATGCAGCCAAGGAAGCGGTCCTTCAGTGGAAGTACCGGCCTACTTTGCTCAATGGACAGCCGGTGGAAGTGGTCACTGATATCATCGTCAACTTCACTTTGAGTCAGTAAGAGGTTTGTTAGTAGCTCGATTCTGTTCGATTTAACTTAGGAGATAAGAATGGTTTTACAACTTCAAGTGTGGGCCTTCTGGCTGTTCCAGGAAGCCGAAGGAATTAGTTTCGACCCCCGTTCCGTCTGGGCCAATATGGGTGTTCTCGCCAAATTGGTCGTTCTCTGCCTTTTCATCATGTCGGCGTGGTCTATAGGCGTGATGATTGACCGTTTGATTGCCTATAACGCCGCGCGCAAGCAATCGCGGGCCTTCGCTCCTGCTGTCGCCGGCGCTCTCCGCGAAGGCAAGCTGGAGGAAGCGATCAAGATTGCCGACCGTTACAACAAGAGTCACCTCGCTAAGGTTGTCGTCGCTGGTCTGCAGGAGTTCCGCGCTCATCAGGCAAGCACCGAAATCCCAGGTGAAGAGATCGAAGCGTCGCGTCGCGCTCTGGAGCGTGCCGAAGCCATTGTTCACGCTGAGCTGAAGCGCGGTGTGAGCAGCTTGGCCACCATCGGTTCCACCGCGCCCTTCGTTGGACTGTTCGGAACCGTCGTCGGTATCATGAACGCGTTCAAGTCGATCTCGACCTCCAAGTCCACCGGCCTTGGTGCTGTCGCCGGCGGTATTTCAGAAGCTCTGATTACCACCGCGGTCGGTTTGTTCGTGGCCATCCCGGCGGTCTGGATGTTCAACTACTTTACAAACCGCATCGAAGCGTTCGATGTAGAGATGGGCAACTCCAGCTCCGAGCTCATCGATTACTTCTTGAAGCGGACGCAGAGGGTTGCCGTCAAGTAGCTGCTGCTCGGATTTCTGAGTAGCTCAAAAGTCGAATTGAATCGGGGCATGCGGGAGCGGGTTCCACCCCTCCCGCAGACTGCTGAAGCAATCCGGCATGCATTCATTCATTGTTTGAAGAGGTAGAAAAAATGGCCAAGTTACCGAAGGCACCGCCTGTAGTTTCAGAAATCAATGTGACGCCGATGGTCGACGTGATGCTGGTTCTCCTCATCATCTTCATGGTCATCACCCCGATGTTGTCAAAGGGCCAAACCGTCAATCTGGTTAAGACCCATAACGACATCAAGATGCAAGAGGCTGATAAGGAAGACGCCATTTTGGTCGCGATCACGCGCGATGGGCGAGCGTTTCTGAGTCCGGGCAACTCGCTCATTCAACCGGATCAGCTGGCGAATAAGGTGAAAGATCTGCAAACCAATCGCTCGGACAAAACGGTCTATATCAAGGCCGACGCCCGTGCGCGCTTTGCGAGCGTCACGGATGTCATTGACAACCTGCGCACCGCCGGCGTGGATCAACTCGGGCTCATTACCGAAGCGGTTCAGGACAAAAAGAGAGGCAGCCTGGGCCTCTAAAACGATATCTGAAAGGACATATCTTTTATGGCAATGGCAGTTGGCGGCTCCGGGGGAGCCAAGGCGGACATTAACGTTACGCCGCTCATCGATGTTCTTTTGGTGCTGCTCATCATCTTCATGGTTATCACTCCGCTGACACCACACGGTCTGGATGCGTTGGTACCGCAACCGCCTCCGCCGAACCAGCCGCCGCCTCCGCCCAACCAGGATCCTACGGTGGTCATAGAAGTGGCGAAGGACGCGAGTCTTCAGATCAACGGACAGCCTATCAAAGAAGCCGACCTGCAGGGGCGGCTAGAGGATATCTTCAAGACCCGTGCGACCAAGGTGGTATTCGTCAAAGGCGACCCGGATGTGGATTACCGTTACGTGGCGCAGGCCATCGACGATGCCAAGGGCGCGGGTCTGGATAAGGTTGGTATCATGACCCCCAAAGTGGAAGCGGGACAGTAAGAACCGGCAAAGGACTTACACATGCGACATTCTAAGTGGTTATTGCTGACCTTATGCATCGGCTTGGCCGTGCTTACCAGCGGTTGCGCCAAACTTCAATCGCGTGATCAGATGAATCAGGGTGTCCAGGCATACCGCAACAATCACTATGTGGATGCTGTGAAGCACTTCAAGGAGGCCGTGCGCCTTGATCCCACGAATCAAAACGCCCAGCTCTATCTGGCGACGTCATACATGATTCAGTGGGTTCCCGGCGCTGAATCGCCGGACAATAAAAAGAACTACGACATGGCGCAGCAGGAGTTCCAGAAGGTGCTGAGCAAAGACCCGACGAATTCGCTCGCACTTGCGTCAATGGCCTCCATGGCGTACAACTCCGCCACTGGCGGTACCCCCGAACAGAAGAAGGCTGCACTTGAGGAAGCGCGCAAGTGGAACCAGCGGCGGATCGAGGTCGATCCCAAAGATGCGGAAGCTTACTACTATCTGGGCGTGATCGATTATGCGGAGGCTCTCGGCCCTATCAGTACTGCGCGGGTGGATGAGAAGCTTAGGCCGGACAATCCCGGACCTCTGCCCGACCAGAAGGTCCGGCAAGACCTCAACGATAAGTTCGCCAAACTGATTGACAGCGGCATCGAGAATCTTAAGAAGTGCCTTGCCATCGACAAGGAGAACGAAGATGCGATGTCCTATATCAACCTGCTACTACGTGAAAAGGCTGCGCTCGAGACTTCTCCTGATGAAGCGAAAGCAGATTCTGCGCAAGCCGATCAGTGGATGAACAAGTCGCTCGACATGAAGCGTATCAAGGCCAGCCGTCCGCAAAAAACAACCGAAGCCAGCTAGTAAAGAAGTAGGAGGGTGGGCTTTAGCCCGCGCACGGCTTCAGACCTGCCCTTGCTAGTGGTCAATTCAAGAAGTACGTTCTGTAAAGCGTGTCCCGCTGCTTCGGAACGAATCCCGCGTCTCTGATCAGGCGCCGCAACTGCTCCTCCGTCGCCCGGTGATGTGTTCCCGCCGCCGAAACAACGTTCTCCTCGATCATGATGCTCCCAACGTCGTTTCCGCCGAAGCGCAGTCCGACTTGGCAGACCTTCAGGCCGGGCGTTACCCACGAAGCCTGAATATTTTTGATGTTGTCCAGGTACACCCGCGAGAGAGCGAGCATTTTCAGATATTCAACCGCTGTTGCTTCCTGCTTCACAAAACGGCCGAGCGAGGTGTACTCGCGCTGAAAAAACCAGGGAATGAATGCCGTAAACCCGCCCGTGTCCTCCTGAATCTGGCGCACGATCTCGAGGTGATTCATACGCTGCTCGATCGTCTCGCCGGTACCGAACATCATCGTCGCGGTGGTCCGTATCCCGAGTGCATGCGCAGTTCGATGAACATCGATCCATTCCTGCACAGTGCATTTCAGCCTGCTGATACGGTGCCGCACGGCATCGTCGAGGATTTCGGCGCCCCCGCCAGGAATAGAATCGAGACCCGCGTCTCGCAAGCGAGCGATCGTGTCGCGCAGTGACAGCCCGCTGACCTCGGCGATATTCACTAGCTCCGGCGCTGAAAAACAGTGGCACCAGATGTCAAACTTTGCTTTGATCGCCCGCAGCAGGTCTTCGTACCATTCGATCTTCAGGTCCGGATGCAGCCCGCCCTGCATCAAGATACCCGTCCCGCCGAGATCAACCGTCTCCTGAATCTTTTCAAGAATCACCTCGGTCGGCAGAATATAACCTTCTTTGTGCCCAAGGGGACGATAGAACGCGCAAAAGCTGCAGTATTCGGTACAGAAGTTGGTGTAGTTGATATTCCGGTCGATGATGTAACTGACAATACCCTCCGGGTGCAGCCTCCTCCGAACAGCATCCGCTTCCATGCCGATGCCGACGAGATCGTCGCTCTGAAATAGGTCGATGGCTTGCTGCCGGGTAATCATCTGTTCCTTTCAGGCACGCTGTGCGAGCCCCGGCTGCCTGAGCCGCGCGAGTTCTAGAAACACTTCCAGGCCACGCTGCTCAGCAGGGCCGATCTCGAATCGAATATGGTCGCGGAGATAGCGGTCCGCCAGTTCGCGGCTGATCCGCCGTTTCGGATGTTCAGCGTCGATGATGTCCGGCAGACGGGATTTCCCGAAATGGTAGGAGTTGCGAGTCAATGCTGTAAGCGCTTCTACCGGAATGCCCGGCTTACCCGCCCACGCGGCGAACACCATCGGCAATTGCGTCAGCGAGAACCATTCCATACCCAAGTCCAACCATTCCAACCCGGTCTCGTCGGGATCAATGGTAAGTGCAGGGTCTCCTATGATCAGTGCGGCGTCCGCGCCGGTCGCCAGCATCTCGCCCAGCACCGGCCGCATCTGAATCGCCTGCGGTTCCGCTCCGTATCGCTCGCGAAGAATGACCAGGGCCAGCTGTATGGAGGTTCGGGAACTCAGATCCGCCGCAAGAACTCGTACCTGCCGCCATGGCACGCGTGCAAACAGCAGGATGCTGCGCACTGCTCCGAGGCAGGTAATCCCCACCCCGGGCAGCGCCTCCAAGCCAAGCCGTGCAATCTCCGCGACGGGCACTAAGCCGATGTGAGTTTTGTCTTCCTCTACTTCGCGTGCGCACGCCGAAGGAATGGAAAAGCTAAGTTCGACTTCCTCGCTTTGCGGTCCGTGCAACATCCCCCAGACCAGCGGAACGGTGTTGAGATAACTGACTGCGCCGACACGGTGCTTCACGGGATTCTCGCTCAAACTCCAGTGTATCGGCCCGGACTTAAACGCCCCTGCGATCGCCCCAGATATCGATGTGCAGACGCGGACTGTAGCGGTAGCCCGTGTTCTTGCAAATCTCCGCCAGCCAGCAGCTTCGCTCGGCCAATATCTCGCGTTCGGTTCCCTCGGGCATCAAGATAACCCGCTCGGGATCGGCGCCGATCTCGGCTCGCACGTTTTGAATCTCCTCGACGTCGCCGCGGGAGGCGACGACGAACTTCAGCTGGTACGGGAACTCCGATATCAATCGGCGCAGCACCTCCGGCTGATACCGTAACCGTTCGTGCTGTGCTGCCCATCGGCCTTGTTCACGCGTATGAGGAGTCGAATTTGCGAGTTTCGGGCTTATGCTCATCAGGTCGCAGGAAACCGGCTCATACACCGTACCTGCCGTCTCGACGGTGATGTGAAGACCTGCTTGGCGCAAAGCGGACGTAAGTGCGACGACCCGCGGCGCGATCATCGGCTCGCCGCCTGTCACCACTACATGGGAGGCCGGAAACGTTCGCACTCTCTCCAGGATCTCCTCGACCGAAAGGCTCTCGCCCTCGGGGTTCCATGACGTGTACGGCGTGTCGCACCACTCGCAGCGCAGATTGCAGCCGGAGGTGCGAATGAAAACGGAAGGCATCCCCACTAGCACGCCCTCGCCCTGAATCGAGTAAAAGATTTCCGAGATCTTCATGTGACCAGCGGATCTGGGATGCCCGCTTCCTGGAAGCCTTTGCAGCGCAAAAGGCAGGCGTCACATCTCTCGCATGGACGGCCTTCAGGGTCCGGGTCGTAGCAGGTAGACGTTAGAGCCAGGTCGAGGCCCAGCTCGCATGCCCGGCGAACGATATCCGCCTTGCTCATCGCGATCAAAGGCGTCCGGATCGTAATTCGGCCATTCCCTTCAACACTCGCCTTTGTCGCCAGGCGGGCCATGTTCTCGAACGCCTGAATGAACTCCGGCCGGCAGTCCGGATACCCGGAATAGTCGATCGCGTTTACGCCTATGAAAATCTCGGACGCCTTCCTTACTTCGGCGTATGCCAGAGCGAACGACAGAAAAATGGTGTTGCGCGCCGGCACATACGTGACGGGAATTCCGGTCGCCATCTGTGCCGCGGCGCGGTCCTTTGGCACATCCAGGTCGCTCGTTAGCGCCGACCCTCCGAACTCCCGTAAATCGAATCGAACAATCCGATGCTCAATCGCTCCCAGGCTCTCGGCGACCCGTGCCGCCGCAGCCAGTTCCGCGGTATGGCGCTGCCCGTAATCAAACGAGAGGCAGTAGCACTCGCGTCCTTCGTCGCGCGCGATTCCGAGGCATGTCGTAGAGTCGAGTCCGCCGCTCAGGAGGCAGATCGCGCGGCCGGTCACAGTCCGTTCCAACTTATAAGTATAGGTTTTACGGCAGCTTGGACACGTCGCCGCGGACAGCGGTTACCGCTGCTTCCAGTTCACCGCGGTTCAACCGGATGCGAAGAAGTTCGTTTGGCAAAATCTCGTCAGAGGAGCGCAGCACGCGCCCCGCCGTATCCTGCACAATCGCGTAGCCGCGCGCGAGCACAGCAAGCGGGCTGATCTGGCTCAAGTGCAAGGCCAGGAACTCCTGTCTTCTACGCGTGTTCCACAGCTTTGTCTCAATCGCTTTTATGCAATGCCTGATGAGCAGTTCATTACGGTGGCGGTCGCGGGCAAAGCGAAGCCTCAGATCGGTTGACGCCAGCCGGCGCGTCAGATCCGCGAGCTGTTGAGACCGGCTTTCGATTAACAACCGGCCCATCTGCCGCAAGCGCATCTCCAGCTCATCGGCGGCCTGCGCCCGTCTGGCCACGGCTCGATGCATGAGCCGCGCCGCGCGCTCCACGCCCCGGTCGTGCAGCGCGCGAGACGCCAGCAGCAGGCGGTATCTCGCAGCCTGCAGTGCCTTTGCGCGGCAGTTCTGCAGCTGCTCGAGCACGCTGTCTCGCGTCCCGATGACGAGTTCGGCCGCCGCCGACGGCGTCGGCGCGCGCAGGTCCGCAACGAAATCCGCAATCGTGAAATCCGTCTCATGCCCGATCGCGGAGATTACGGGAACGGTGCAGGCCGCAATTGTGCGCGCGACGGCTTCTTCGTTGAATGTCCAGAGATCGTCGAGCGAACCCCCGCCGCGGGCCAAAATCACGACCTGCGCCCAAGTACGGCGGCTGAAGAAATTCAAACCAGCGCACACCTGGTCGACCGATCCCTCGCCTTGCACCTGCGCGGGAAACAGCCGCACATGCAATCCCTGAAACCGCCGTTCCAGAACATTGAGCATGTCCCGGATGACCGCACCGGCTGGTGAAGTTACGATGCCGATGCGGGCAGGGAACTTCGGCAAGGGGCGTTTGCGCGATGCATCGAAGAGGCCCTCAGCAGCGAGTTTTCGCTTCAGTTGCTCGAACGCAAGCTGCAAAGCGCCTGCGCCTTGCGGTTCCAGTGTTTCGACGATCAACTGATACTCGCCGCGCGCCTCGTACACTTCGAGGCTGCCGCGCGCAATCACCGCCAAGCCATCTTGCGGCCTGAATTTGATGTATCGCGCCGCGCCTTTGAAAAGGGCGCATTTCAGCTGGCTGCTTTCATCCTTTAGGCCGAAGTAATAGTGCCCGCTATTTGCCGCGCGACACCCTGATATCTCGCCCGCCACCCAGATGGAACGGAACTCGGCTTCGAACATCCGTTGCACAGCCGCGTTCAACTCGCTCACGCGGTATATATGCCGCTCCGGCTGCAACAACAGACTCATCTGCGTGCTGTCGGCAACTGTCTTAGCGCTCATCGTTACCTATAGTTTCCGCGATTACCGCCTTGGATTGAAAATGCAAGTGCGCTATTCTAACGGGTTCCCGGGAAAATTCTGAGTCCACGTCCGATTGCGCAACCCGGCACAACATCGCTTTTCTGGAGGAACATGACCCCACAAGAAGTTCTGGAGTTTGCAAAAAAGAACGATGCGCGGCAGCTTGATCTGCGCTTCACCGACTTGCCCGGCCTGAGTCAACACATTTCTTATCCGATCAGCATGCTCGATGAAGGGTCCTTCGAGGATGGGTTCGGCATCGATGGATCCAGCATCCGCGGGTGGGCTGCCATCAATGAGAGCGACATGCTCATCATCCCGGATCCTACTAGTGCTTTCATGGATCCGTTTGCCGAGACGCGTACGTTGATCATGGTCGGTAACATTATCGATCCCATAACGCGCCAGCACTATGACCGCGATCCGCGCTGGATTTCAAAAAAGGCTGAACTCTATCTGAAGAACACAGGCATAGCCGACACCGCATTTTTCGGTGCGGAGGCTGAGTTCTTTATCTTTGACAACATCCGGTTTGATCAGAATCAACACAGCGGTTTTTACTTTGTCGATGCAGAAGAAGGACGCTGGAACTCGAGCCGCGAGCACAACAACCTGGGCTACCGTCCGCGCTACAAAGAAGGCTATTTCCCGGTTCCTCCGACGGATCATTACCAGGACCTGCGCAGCGAGATGGTAGCGACCATGCTCGAATGCGGCCTGAACATCGAATGTCATCACCACGAAGTGGCTACCGGCGGCCAGTGCGAAATCGATCAGCGCTTCGACACGCTCGTTAAGTCCGCCGACAACATGATGCTGTACAAATACGTTGTCCGGAATGTCGCCTACCAGTACGGCAAAACTGTCACATTCATGCCCAAACCGCTGTTTGGCGATAACGGCAGCGGAATGCACACCCACCAGAGCCTGTGGTCCGGGGGCAAGCCGTTGTTCGCTGGTGACAGCTATGCAGGACTCAGCCAGCTAGCGCTGCACTACATCGGCGGTCTGCTGCGCCACGCGCGCGCGCTTTCCGCCATTATTGCGCCTACAACCAACAGCTATAAGCGTCTTGTTCCGGGGTATGAGGCGCCTGTGAATCTTGCTTACTCCCGCCGGAACCGGTCGGCCGCAGTCAGGATTCCCATGTACTCCAACAGTCCGAAATCCAAGCGCGTCGAATTCCGGCCGCCCGACCCGGCATCCAATCCGTATCTCGCCTTCGCCGCCATGATGATGGCCGGTCTCGACGGCGTGCTGAATAGAATTGATCCGGGCGAGCCGCTAGACAAAGATATCTATGATCTTTCACCAGAGGAAATGAAAAAGGTTCCGTCCATGCCGGCGTCGCTCGATGAGGCGCTCACGTGTCTCGAAGAAGATCACGCGTTTTTGACGAAAGGCGATGTTTTCTCCGAAGAGCTCATCGAAACCTTTGTGTCATACAAGAGGAAAGCTGAGGCCGAAGCTGTCCGGCTCAGGCCACATCCATACGAATTCGCGCTCTATTACGATATTTGAGGCGAGTGTCGATGAAGTACGAGGGCTCCCGGTCTCCCGCTATGGAGTTGGCCGGTAGCTCCCAAGCAGCTTGATAAAGCGAGCCATCTCGCTTAGATGCGCGATTGCTTTCTGCACCTTTTCATCGCGCTCGTTTCCTTGCAGGTCAACATAGAATAAGTATTCCCACGGTTTTCCCCAGAGCGGCCTGGATTCGATTTTTGTGAGATTCAGGTCGCGAAGGGCAAAGCACGCCAGTGCGCGAAACAGCGCCGCGGGTTCATTTGGCGTCGAAAATACCAGGCTTGTTTTCCATGGCCCTTTGCCCGATATCGCCAAAGGCTGTTTCGTCAACAGAAAAAATCGCGTGAAGTTTTGTCGGTTATCCTCGATCTGACGTTTAAGAATGCGGCCGTGGTATATCTCTGAGGCCGCTTGTGACGCGATTGCAGCGGCATTCGATAACCGGTGTTCGAGCAACATTTTCACGCTTCCGGCGGTGTCATAATACGGAACCGCTTCGAGCCTCGGATATCTCTCAAAGAAGCGCTTGCACTGGTTTAACGCGACGGGGTGGGAAAATACGCGTTTAACATCGCGAAACTCAACACCTGGCCGTGCAATTAATTGATGGGAAATTCGGATACTTGTTTCACCCGAAATAAAAAGGTCATATTCGAGCAGCCGATCGTAGTTTTCGTGAACGCTTCCGTGAAGAGTGTTCTCGATCGGTAGCACTCCGCAGCTTGCTTCGCCCGTTTGCACCTTACCGAGTACGTCTCGAAAAGAGGGGCAGGCGAGCGTTCGGATGCCTTTGCCCCTTAGCTTTAGAGCGGCCGTGTGGCTGAAAGCTCCGTCCTCGCCCTGAAAAGCTACAATCTCGTTGCGGCGCCTCTTTGGGGCTTTCGAGACAGAATTTCGATCGTTCAATTTCGGTCCGTTCGGATACTGTAATTTTACTTAATCAATCCTAAATAGCCCCGGTGAAATTGCGGCTGGTGAACTTACGAGGAGTGCAGTAAAGTGTTGGAGTGCCGGTCGACATTCAGGTCTGAATTCTCGATCCTGTTCTGAAAACAGAACAAAGCGCCATGGATGCCTCCAAACCTTGGCGCCGGTCTCTTTACACCCCGGAAAGAAGTCAGGAGCGAATGTATCAATGCAGGATGCGGGCAGAAAGCTAAGGCGCGTGCGCGAGTCTCTTCGTTTGAAATACCGGGACGTGGAAGAGGCAAGCACGAAAATCGCGAAGCTGCGCGGCAACCAGGAGTTCGGAATCGGCTTAAGCCGGTTGGCCGACATCGAGAACAAGGGCACTGTACCGTCGGTCTATCGCATGTACTCCCTTGCCGCGATCTATGGCCTGAGCTTTTCAAAAATCCTGAACTGGTACGGGGTCGACATCGACGCGCTCCCCACTGACTCAGCCTGCATTTCTCTTCCGCACACTCGGCCGATCGATTTTGAGACCTCACCGGATGCGGAGTTTCCCGTGCCCACTGAGGTCCAGCACCACTGGGACATTTCGAAGACCTCTTTCTTGAGCCGTCAAGTACAGCGCTGGGGCAAATTGCCGATCGCGCTATTGGGCAAGTTGGACAACCGCTACCGGTATGGCCTGATCGGCGAGAACGACTGGTCCATGTATCCGATCCTTGCACCTGGTTCGTTTGTGCAGATCGACGAATCGAAGCGCCGGATCGCCTCGGCGGGATGGAGCCACGAGTTTGAGCGGCCGATTTACTTCCTCGAGCACAGAAAAGGGTATCGGTGCGGGTGGTGTACGCAAAAAGACGGATTTCTGCTCCTGCAGACACACTCAGGGTCGCAGGTGCCATCAGAAATATATCGCTATCCGGGTGAGGCCGATATCGTCGGCCAGGTAATCGGCGTGGCTATGCGGCTGAATTTGGGGAAGCGACCCCATACACGTTCTTGAGAAGCCCGAGTATCGCTTCGAAATCCGAGATATGCTTCTGGCGTTCCGGCCCCTGTATGGCGCCGGGCACAAGATTCTTATATGGCGTAAGGCGGAGCCACGCATCGATCAGTTCGGTTCGGTCGCACTGGTCGATTCCGGCGATATAGCGCTCGATATCCGCCATTTTTCTCTCAAGAGAGTGATTAACCCATTCGGTGAAAATCGATTCGTGAATCCGTTTCAGACTACGGCTGACTGAAAGAAGATCCACAGATGTATCCGAAACGGCATAGTGCTCGTACCGTCCGGTATCAGGATTACAAAGCCCGGCGAGGTAAACAAGACGGCCGTAGGAGGTCTCAATCTGAGCCAGATCTCTACGCCAAAAATCTTGAATAAGGTGATGTTGCCGGCGTTCTGGAGCTGCGCGCGTCATTAATCCGCTTTTTTAATGATACACGCGTAAACCGCTTCCACAAGCCGTTACCAGTACTGGGAGGACTATGCCGTTCCGATGTCGGAAAACATGGTCAGCCATCAAATTGAGAACAAAGCACTCCGGCTATTGTACGTTTCGAGAGCGGCAAAATAAAACACGGAAAATTACTCGAAAATTAGATATATGAAAACGGGTGTTCTCAGCTTAATTATGGTAATTTGCCTCGCAGGATGTTCCCTAGCTAGAGGCGTGGACTCGCTGGTTTCGCAGTCCCGAAACATGCACGCTGGTGCTCAAATTGAGGTACAAAATGGTTCTTCGGGGCCGGCCCGATGCTGTGATCTGGCAACGCCGCATGCCTTTCCTCCATTGCCCAATCCCAAGAGCCCCTACCCGCCGATGATGGTTCAGGCATTTCCGCCGCTGCCCAATCCGAAGAGCCCGTATCCGCCCATGATGGCGGCGGGCTACCCGCCGCTGCCGGATCCCAACAGCCCCTATCCGCCCATGATGGCGGCGGGCTATCCGCCGTTGCCGGATCCGAACAGCCCCTATCCGCCCATGATGGCGGCGGCCTATCCGCCGTTACCGGACCCCAACAGCCCTTATCCTCCGATGATGGCGTAAAACCAAGCCGGTGAGCCCTGAGAGAACACATAATGTGAATTCGCGCAGCGGTAATCGCGTTTCGCTTGGGCCGATCACAAAGATGAGAGTAAGTGAAACAGTCCACTCTCCTGAAGTTGCTCTGCTTGCCGGATTGCATTACCATCCAAGGGAAGCCGCGCGAAGCGCAGACATGATTTTAACTCGTATCATCCAATCGTTGAGCGAGTTGCTAACGATCGCTCTTATTGTGCGGATTTTTTTCCTTCGCCTCCACGATGTTTACCGGGTCTTTTCACTTTTCTTGATTTTCGACGTTTTCACTACTTCAGTGGCGTTCTTGGAGCTAATTCTCCACAACAAAACGCTGGATTACCGGATAACATTTATCGCGACAAAGCTCGTAGAATGGAGCATTTGGCTGTGGATGGTCTATGCTCTGCTGAAGGCGATTCTCGCGAAGCTACCGGGAATTTTGGGTTTCGCCCAGAAAGTACTCGCGTTTGTCGTGCCCGCGGCCGTTATCATTGCAGTCGCGATTGCCCGGCCGGAGTTGTCAGCGTCCGGCGTAGCTGGCCCAGCTACTCGCATTGCGAAGGCTATCGCCCTGACGGAAGTCCTGGACCGGGTGATTGCGACTGTAGCTCTGCTGGTTTTGCTCGCTATGTTGCTGTTTATCCTGTGGTTCCCGGTCCAAATGCCACGCAACCTGGCGTTGTTGAGCGTCGGTTACGTCATCTATTTCGCGGCGGAAACCGTGTTTCTGCTGTTCCACAACTTCCGTTACCGGGATATGAACTCCAGCATGACCGCTTTCATAAGCAACGCGACTTCGATGGTGCTGATCGCGTGTCTAGTATATTGGTTAGCTTTTCTTAATTCGGAGGGCGAGATTTCACCGGTTCGCATGGGCCACAGCTGGCGCGCTGAGGAGCAAAGTCGGCTGATCGGCCAATTGGAGGCCATGAACGCGGCGCTTGTTCGCGCGGCACGTCGCTGAATTGCCTGGCTATTTATCGCGCGAACGCCGTATATTATTGCGATTTATAGGCAATCTTGACAATGTCGCTTATCTCAGGCAAAAAAAGCGAGTTAGCCCTTGAAACGCGACCGCTAATCCGGTACTGTTGACACTACGGAGACGAATTTGAATCCCGCTCTGGTTATAACTCCCGTCCTGCTGTTCGCAGCAAGTCTCTTATTCCTGCTGCCGATCCTGCTGAGGCTTTTCACGACCTGTAAGGTCGAAGATATTTCCCCTGAGTGGCTGGAAACCTTCTCGTGCTCGTCGTATTACGCAATGGAGGGCCTTCTGAGTGATGAAGATTTCGACTTCCTTTCCCGTCAGCCGGGATTCGATCTGTCGTTATATAAGAAGCTGCGGCGCGATCGCCTTAACATCTTCAAGCAATATCTCGATCGTCTGATTCTGGACTTCAATCGCTTACACGTTGCAGCGCGATTCCTTCTCGCTCACTCGTCGCGGGATAGTTCGCACCTGGTATCGCGCTTGGCGTGGCTCAAGGTTCGTTTTTCCGTTGCCGTAATTCAGGCGCATATCAGCTATGCACTCTGCCGTTTCGGCTTGCATTCGGTGAGCGTCCGGGCCGTCATTCGCCACCTGGAAGAGATGAGTGCGCAATTGCGGGCGATTCCGGCGGACAACCAGTTGCTTTCGCTCGGTTAGAACTCACTCTTTCTCTTCTGCGAATTTCTTGAGCGCGAGCTTCGCTTCTTCGTATCCTTCGAACTTGCGCTCGGCCTCCTTAAACTCCTTGGTATGTACACAGCGCCTTGCCCCTCTGTGCTGAGTCGGGTAGCGCAGGTGCAGCATCTCGTGAAACATCACGAATTTCACCATGAGCTCAGACACACGTTCACGATCGAATAGACACGTCAATACGATGACGTGGTGCGAGGGGTCATAATGACCCAAGGTCGTGCGTGACGGCCGTAGGCTCCAGCCGAGCTGCGGCCGGGCCATCAATCCGTTGAAATAGCGCAGATTCAAATCCTCGAAGATTTCACACAGATCGAAGTATTGCCCTTTCGGATCCCCGATGGCTTTGCGGCCGCGTTCCTGCTTGGCCGTCTGTAACTGGCGGCGAATGTCGGCGCGGTTCAAGTAGCGCCGGTACCGGGCGAG
>JAFAMM010000368.1 GCA_019233375.1 Acidobacteriaceae bacterium | reverse complement strand
AGTACTACGCCGTTTCGGCTAACCCAGCAAAGTTTGCAGCGTTGTTGAGAGAATGCGCCTATGGACTTCTGCCTCAGCGGCTACACCTTAAGAGACGCGTCTTCGATCATCACGCCTGCGCTTTTGATCTATCCGGACGTCGTCGACTCGAATATTCAGGCGACGCTCCGGATGGTAGATAACGATGCCAACCGTTGGCGGCCACATATTAAGACGGCCAAGCTGGCAGCCGTGGTCCGCCGGTTTGTCGATCACGGCATCGTCAATTTCAAGTGCGCCACCACGCTCGAGCTGCAGACGGCATGCGAAGCAGGTGCGCGGGACGTGCTGGTCGCATTCGCTATGGCCGGAGCCAATGCCAGGCGCATTTTAGAACTGGCTCACGAGTTTCCCGCCGTGCGCATCTCTGTGCTGGTGGAATCGCAACGGCAGGCGGATGCGTGGCGCGATAGTGGAATCGGCATTTTCATTGACGTGAATCCTGGCATGAACCGCACCGGGATCTCGCAGGAGAGCGCCGGCGACGTCGTATCGCTGGCCCGCACCATCGGCCGGGCATTCCGCGGCCTTCATTATTACGACGGGCATATTTCCAGCCCATCGCTCGAGGAACGGCAGAGAGCGGCGCACGCAGGATACGACCAGCTCATGCGGGTCGTTCAATCCCTCAAAACCGCCGGCCTGGCATGCGAAGAGGTGATCACCTCTGGAACGCCTGCCGCTCCGTTCGGGTATTCCTACGAGGCTTTTACTCGTGGCGGGTTCATTCACCGCATCTCCCCCGGCACGGTGGTGTACAACGATTTCACAAGCCTGGAGCAGCTCCCCGGGTATGGCTTTGCGCCAGCGGCTCTGGTGCTCTCGACCGTAATCAGCCATCCGTTGCCGGACGTAATCACCTGCGATGCGGGGCACAAGAGCGTTTCGGCCGATGCCGGCGTCCCGACCTGTATGGTCGCCGGCCGCCCGGGTCTCACGCCTCTCAAGCCAAGTGAAGAGCATCTGCCGATCCGGGCCGCCGATCCAGCGGCACTGCCTGCTATCGGCGAGAGCCTGTACCTGCTACCCCGGCATGTTTGCCCCACCGTAAACAATTTCGACGAGGCCTTGATGATCGTCAATGGAGAGATTCGCGAAGTTGAAGCTGTCACGGCACGCGGACATGAACGTCCGGTGCCGGCATATCATGCTGTGGCGTGAGCCCCGGACTTGTCAAGATCCGATCAGCCGCGCATACATACTGCGCGCGATGCCAATATCGGTCGTCCCTTTCACGATGGCGCGGCCATCAGGGAAGAACGTCAAATCGTACTTGGGCAGGCGCAACCGCAGCGCAAAATTATTGACGCGTACATCGCCCTGCGCGCTGAGCCGCGCTGCTAACTGCTGAAGGTCGAGCGGCCGTACACTCTCGTGCAGCTGCACGGCATTGCGTCCGCATAGCGAAACGGGTGTGCGGCGCTTTTCCTCGAGATGAACGAATTCGCGCGTGCCGCAGGTCTTGCAGGCGGGGTCGGGCTCGCCTGCGTTCACGCGCCGGGAGGTCCCATTCCAAACGTCGACGGTGTAAATGAAGCTTGTGAATCGCTCACCCACCAGAATTCGCAGTGCCGCGGCTACCTGCATCGCGGCGACAGATGCCGTAGCCGAAGCAAGCACGCCGTCGACGTCGCAGGTGGGCTGGAATCCGCTGGGCGGGTCCGGATATACACATGCCAGGCAGGGGGAAGCGCCGGGCAGGACAGGCATGGCGACTCCATAGCTGCCGATAGCCGCTCCGTAGATCCAGGGAATGCCGCGCTTGACGCTAAGATCGTTCAAGAGATAGCGGGTCTCGAAGTTGTCGGTTCCATCCAGGATAAGATCGCAGTCTCCGGCTAACTCCTCCGCATTAGTAGGCGTGAGGTCGTTAACCATCTCGTCGATTTCTACGTCACGATTAATTTGATGCAGTCTGCGCGCAGCGGCCACCGCTTTCGGAGCTTCATCCTCCGCATCGGCCTCACAATACAACCATTGGCGCTGAAGGTTGGTGTAATCGACATAATCACGATCGATGAGCCGCAAGCGGCCCACACCGGCTCGCGCCAGTGCTTCAGCCTGGAAGCTTCCTAGTGCTCCGCAACCGACAATGCAGACCGAAGCGCGCCGGATCCGTTCCTGTCCCTCCAGGCCGATCCGCGGGAACAGAATTTGCCGGGAGTACCGGTCGCCGGCCGCTGCCATATAAGTCGATCGTAACAGCCCTCATAGGGGTCGCGTTTTTTGTGAGTGAGCCGCAGCCCCTAAAAGGCGGCGATTCCGGGTCTCTTCTCAAAGAAGCACTCAAGTACGAGGGGCAGCCCATCGTCGCCATCCAATTCCAGCCTGCAGATCAACCCCTTACGGATACGGAACTCCGCAATGCGCTTCCCATTCACTCCGGTTCTATCTTTCATGAAAGAGATCTGCGGCAGGCGATCCAAAATCTGTTTGCTACGGGCCGCTTCTCCGATCTGGCGGTGGATGCATCTGCATCCGGCAACGGCATCGCGCTGCGATTCATTACGCAGCGGGCTTATTTCGTCGGCCGCGTTCTTGTCACAGGCGTCCGGCAGCCGCCGACGGGCGGCCAGCTATACAGCGCCACCAAACTGCGCCTCGGCGCGCCTTATCGCGATTCGGACAAAACGCAAGCGATTGAACTAATTTCTTCTCTGCTGCGGAAGAATGGCTTTTATCGGGCCGGCGTAACTGCCCAGGTACAGTACGAACCGCAGACGGAAACGGCCAATATCAACTTCGTCGCTTCCACTGGTCGGCGGGCGCGCTTTGAAGAGCCTGTCATTACGGGCGATCCCTTACTGTCAACACAGCACATCGTGCGCGCGACACACTGGAAGCGTTTGTATGGCTTGCTCGGGTGGCAGCAGGTAACCGGAGCACGCGTCGAGCAGGGATTGAATAACATACGCCGGTATTACGATAAGCATAATCTGCTCGAATCGACTGTTACTCTCGATCGCCTTAGCTACCGCGAGGACGCGAATACCGTAGAGCCATCGATTGCTATCGAAGCCGGACCCCGTATTGTTGTGCGCGTGGACGGCGCTAACATCGACCGGGGCTCGCTTTCTCAGCTTGTTCCGGTATACGAAGAACGCTCGCTCGACCCCGACTTATTAGCGGAAGGGCAAAGGGATATCCAGAGATATCTCCAGTCCCAGGGTTATTTCGGAGCCGAGGTTGCGGATGCGGTTTTGCGCAATGGAGAAGCAGGCGAACAGATTGTAACCTATCATGTAGACCGTGGGCGCCGCCACAAGTTTGTTCACCTCTCGATAAGCGGTGTTCATTACTTCAGCGAAGATACCATCCGCGAGCGCCTCTACGTGGAAACAGCGAGCTTCCCGCGGTTTCCGTATGGCAGGTTCAGTCCGGGGTACTTACAGCAGGATGTTCAATCGATACGCAACCTGTATGTCGCCAATGGCTTCCGGGATGTAAAGGTGACTTACCGGATCGCCGACCGGTATCATGGCGTCGAGGGCCATCTTGCCGCCGCCATTTCCGTTGTAGAAGGACCGCAGTGGTTCGTTTCACACGTGGCGCTCGACGGCGTGGACGAAAGCGACTTGGCGGAGCTTGATGCGCAGCTTGCGTCCGCACCGGGCCAGCCCTTCAGCGAGGAAAGCGTCGCCAGTGACCGCGATGCGATTCTCAATTACTATTACGGCCGCGGGTACACGGAAGCGACTTTCGAATACTTCGTTGATCCCGCCGGTGAGCCGCAACGGGTCATGCTGCGTTATGTTGTGCATCGAGGCCCCAGAAAGTTTGTGCGAGCGGTGCTCGTCAGCGGACTTGAAACAACCCGCAAAAGCGTGGTCGACAAGCTGATCAGTCTGGGTCCCGGCGATCCGCTGTCCCTGACCGCGCAGACCGATAGCCAGCGAAGGCTGTATAACCTGGGCATTTTCGCGCGTGTAAACACGGCCGTTCAAAACCCGAACGGAGACGAAGAGCAGAAATACGTGCTGTACGACCTCAACGAAGCTCGCCCTTACTCGCTGAACATCGGCGTGGGCGCGCAGATAGCCCGCTTTGGCGGCGGCGCCACGAGTCTTGACAACCCAGGCGGCGCCCCTGGTTTTGCTCCCCGGGTTAGCGTTACTCTCAGCCGGATCAATTTTATGGGCCGCGCTCAGACGGTGTCGCTGCAAACAGCCGCTTCTACCATAGAGCAACGCGCGGCCCTCACGTATTTCATTCCGGAGTTCGTATCGAATCCGAAGCTAAACCTCACGACGACCGCATTGGTCGACAACTCGAATTACATTCGCACTTACACGTCCTTCAGGCGGGAGGCGTCCGTGCAGCTGGGCCAGCGTGTATCGCGTGCTTTCAGCGTGCGGTATGGATTCGTTTTCCGCAATGTGTTGGTCTCGAATGTGAAGATCGAACCGGAGCTGATCCCGCTGCTATCGCAGCCGGAGACCGTTGGCCTGGCTGAAATTTCACTGATACGGGACACGCGCGATGACCCCACGGACGCGCACAGCGGAACTTACACAGCTTTGAACGCAGCTTATGCGGCCGGCTTTCTCGGGTCGCAGACGCAGTTTTTTCGGGGTCTTTCGACAAACTCCAGCTATTACCGGATACGCCGCGACCTCATCTTCGCGCGGAACACGCAATTCGGCGTAATTAGCCGCACGGGCGGCATGCCCGAGATCCCGCTCGCTGAACGGCTATATGCCGGCGGGCCGGATTCGATTCGCGCATTCCCAATCTTTCAAGCCGGTCCGCGCGACCTGGAGACGGGCTTTCCGCTAGGAGGCAATGCGCTGCTGGTGAACAGCTTTGAGCTTCGGTTTCCGATCTACGGCGATAACCTGAGCGCAGTCCTTTTTCAGGATGCAGGAAACGTTTACGCGACCCTGGGAGATGTCAGCTTTCGTTTCCGGCAGCAAAACTTGCAGGATTTCGACTATATGGTGCAAGATGCGGGTATAGGCATTCGCTATCGAACGCCGATCGGCCCAATCCGTCTCGATGTGTCTTTCAGCCCCGATGCGCCGCGATTTTTCGGCCTTAAAGGCACCTATCAGGACTTGATCAACGGTACGGCGGTCTCGACGGTTCAGAAAATCAATGCCTTCCAGTTTCAGTTTTCGCTCGGGCAGGCATTTTGATATGCGAACGGCCGCTTTAGTAATGACGTGTCTTGCGGCAACCCTGCATTCGGAAATAATCGACCGTCTGCTAATTACGGTCGGGCAGCACAGGGTCATCACTGAACTGCAACTGGATGAAGAGCTGCGTGTCACCGCCTTTCTGAATGGCACACCTGTGGTCCGCGACGCCGAGACACGCCGGCAGGCAGCGGATCGCCTGGTCGAGCAACTGCTTATTCGCCGAGAGATGGATCTCAGCCGATATCCGTTGCCCGATGCAAAGGAAGTTAGTTCTTACTTAGAGCAGATGCAATCGCGGTTCGGCACGCCCGAGGAGTTTCGTGAGCGCATGGGGGCCTATGACCTTACGGAGGAGGTACTCCGGGAACATCTTGCGTTCCAACTAACCACCGTACGGTTCATCGAATATCGTTTCAGCTCGGACCTGAGCGTGTCAGATGACGACATCCGGAACTACTATCAGAACGAGGCCGCACGCGATAAGCAAGCCGGCAAGAACCCGCCAGCCTTCGCGGCGGTGGAAGAATCGATCCGGCAAAAGCTGGTCGAGCAACGGACGGACCAGGCGCTTGATAATTGGCTCGAAGAGACCCGGAAGCAAGTAAATATCGTGTATTTGGATAAGACGCTGCAATGAGAATCCGGCGTAGAACCGTTATTGCGTTCTGCGGCGCGTTGTTTTCCGCGGCAGCGATCTGTTTGCTTGTTGTTCGGACGAACTGGTTCGAGACAAAGCTGCGAAACCGAGTTGTGGCCCTCCTCGACCACGCGACCGGAGCAGCGGCGACGATGGATGCGGTTCGCTTTGATTTGAGGACCGATACTCTCGAGCTGAAAAATGTGGCCCTGCGGGTCGGCGAAGCAGACGGCGCGCCACCATTTTTTGCCGCGCCTGTAGTTCAAGCAAAGTTGCGCCTAGCGGCATTGATGCGAGGGACTCTCGATGTCGAGTCGATCACCATTCACCGTCCGCAGGTCGCGATTGTCACCAATCCGGACGGATCGACCAACCTGCCTATTCTTCACGACGGCGGCGCGTACCGGCATCTGCTGAATCTCGGCGTCAATCACTTCGAGCTGGACCATGCGTTATTGCGGCTGAACGAAGCGACGATTCCGTTTAGTGCGAGAGGCGAGACACTCAAGCTGATTTGGAAGCGCCGGCGCGGAACAGATCTGAGCACCCTCGATCTGAAATGGAAGGGTGTTTGCCTGCAGTACGGGACCTACGCGCCGGCGACGGCGGACATGGATTTGCTGGCGCAAATCGCTCCCGATCGATTCAATGTTACGGGGCTGTCGCTGCGGTCAGGGGCTTCCTCTTTGCACGCAAGCGGCTTGATCTCTCATTTTTCCCGGCCCAGCGCGCTTTTTGACGTTCAAGTTCAGGCTGCGGCGACGGATCTGTCTCGCATGGGATTGCGCAATATCGAAAACGGCACCGTCAGGTTTGCAGGTACGGCCAGCTACGAGCCTACTTCCGGCGTCCACGTTTCAGGCAATGTCAACGGCAAAGATGTCGCCTTCAGAGCCGCGGGCTTCACTCTGCGGAACGTGAACCTTAAGTCTGCCATCGATGCGAACGCCCTCGTTAATATAAGCCTCCACAATCTCGTTGTTGAATCGCCGCTCGCGCAATTGAACGGTGACGGTCAGATCAAGGCGGGAATTCTCTCACTTGAGGCTGAATTCGGCGCGGCAAACATTCAGCGAGTCGCGCTTGCGGCGGCAAACGAACGCCTTCCCTGGAGCGGCGTGGGTTCCGGCCACATTTCACTGAGCGCGAGCCTGGAGAACCCCATGCGCGATGTCCGCGGGATGGCAAGCATCGTGGTCAAGCCGCTGACAGGTGGTATTCCGGTAAGCGGCGAACTTCGTGCCTCACTTGCCGGTTTACGCAGAATCGTCTTCGAGAACTCGCATGTGAAGCTGCCCGGCACGGAGTTTACGTTCAGCGGCACCCCGGGAACATCCCTGCAGATTTCGCTCACGAGCAGTCATGCCGCCGACCTCAGTCCGATGTTCGACCTCGCCGGTTTTCACTCGGGAGCGAAAACAATTGTTCTGCTTGGGCCGGACGCGGGTGGATCGTTCGTAGGCTCGCTTGCCGGCCCGTTGACGAATCCGGTCGTATCGGGCGACCTGGTCATCCGGCAGTTCCGCGCTGCGAACGAGAGCTGGACTCAGGTTCACTCGAAGATCGTATTCAGTGAAAGCGGCCTGGTATGCAACGGGCTGAAGCTCGACGGTGATGCCGCACGCGTGCAGGGAAACGGCATCATTTCGCTCGCGCGCTGGACAGTACAGCCTGGCAGCGCAGTTCAGGTGAATGCTCA
>JAFAMM010000336.1 GCA_019233375.1 Acidobacteriaceae bacterium | reverse complement strand
CATGATCTCGGCATCCATTAAATTTGTAGCGATTGGCTTTTGAAGCTGCACCGGCCGTCCTATCGCGGCACACACTCTTACAGGTTCGAGATGGAACTCCGGAAACGTGCAGACATCTACGAAGTCAAGCCCGGGGTGCTCACACAGTTGCTTGTAGCCGGGCACAAAACTGCAGCCCCATCTTTGAGCGAATTCACGCCCGCGCGATTCCGTCTTGTTCGAACAGGCAACCAGCTCAAAGCCGATATTGCGGTAAGCCTGGGCGTGCTTATTCGCGATGGCTCCGGTGCCGAGAATTCCTACCCTCATTCAGAATGGATGCTGCCGCTGGGCGCTAGCGTTCAATCTGAACGAGATCGTTCGTCGGTTGTGTATCGGCCGGCGGCGTCCACCGCAGACCGCCCCCGCCGCCGCGAACGCGATTGGAGAAGCGGCCCACTGCGAGAGAAGCGTGAATCAAATGCTTCGCCTGGAGCGGGCCGGCAAGCCGGTATTCACCAAGCCAGTGCATGCCCATGCTCATCGAACACCCGCACTCCGCGCACTCGGGCGCGCCGCCGAAAACGCAGGGTTCAACGCGCGTCCTCAAATCCGCCGTGTAGTTGACCGAGAGTTTCGAAAACATGCAGTCAGCGGGGCTGACCGGCGGATTCAGGAAGGCGTCCATCAGACCACTATGCATGCTCATCTTCGGATAGCGCGCGCTAACTTCGTTGAAATATGCCGCCAACTCAGCCCTGTTCTGGGGCGTAAGGCGCTCGGCTGAGTTGTCGTCTGTCTGCGGGGTGTACACGCTTACCCAGATCCGATCCACGTTCGGCTGCGCGCTCCAGAAATCGAGATAGCGGCCCATATAACCCGGCTCCTCGATATTTTTGCGCACCACCGTCCAGTGCACGTTGATCTTGCGTCCCTCTGTATTTCGAAGAATGCGTTCATATGTTGCGGGAGCGCGGCGAATGTCGTGATCCTCGGGATTGCCGTCTACCGAGACGGCAATCGTAATCATAGGAAGACCCAGCCACTCGCGCGGAATCGGTATGACACCGCTGGTCACCACCAGCGTGTACACGCCCAGCTCACTCAACCGGGGAAGGATTCGACTTAGTTCCCGATGCCGCATCAGGGGCTCGCCTCCGACCAGCGAAACCTGCAGCGGACTATGCTCTTCCACGAGTTGCACGACGCGATCGACCAGCGCATCCCCGCGGAAGTCGCTCACACTTCGCAGGTTCGGGCCGCCCTCGCCCAGGTGAGCTTCGCCATAGGCGTAGCAGCCGGGACACTGCAACGGGCACTCGCGCGTAATTTCAATGGAAAGCATCGGGATTTTTCCCGATAAAACTTTCCCCCAGGACTGCAGCACGTTAAGAAGCTTCATGAAGTCCCTGCGGTTGTGACGCCGGGATCAGCACACCAGATTCACAATTCTGCTGACAGTAAAGCAAATAGCTAGTTTATGACCCATCCCAACGTAACTTCGTACGTACGCGGCTCAACAAAATGACTGCCGCTGAACGTAGACAGGAAGTTGTATAGCGTGTCCAGATTCGTGACGTTCATGACTTCGAACTTCAGGGTGGTCTTTACTCTTTCCTTGTGGAACAGGTTGTCGGTGCCCACTCCCACATCGAACAAATTGCGCGCTGCGATGCGTGGCGGGTTGTGATCGGCATTGTACGTGCCCTCGGCGGGTATAACCAGCCGGGTCGCGCCGTAATTAGTCGAGCAGGACGAAATGTGATTCACTAGATTCGCATAGTTGTTCCCGCAGTAAAAACCGATGGCAGCCTGCTGATCCGCGGTTAAGGAAAGGGCATCTGCAAGGTCCGTTACCGAGCCGGCTACTTCACCGCTGTCGAACCGCCATGTAAACATGGCCCAAATGCCGTCTTTGCCGTGCTGGTAGCGAAGATAGCTGGTCTGTTGGAATGCCTGGTCGTGATCGATGCGAAACACTCCCGTGTTCAGTGGCGAGTTGAACACCAGTCCCCCGTTCTCTGGACCGAAGAAGCGGGCGCTTGTGTGCCCGAAGCTGGTGTACGCCATGAAGCCGTGCAAATTCGCCGTCGATATGCGTGCTGACACGCCGTTTATTTTCGACTTGCGCCATTCTATGGGAAACGCAATCGAGGTGTTGAAAAGCGCGTCGAAATCGAATGCGTTATTCGTGTACTTCCAAAAGTAGGAAGCATTGATCTGCAGATATTTCCCGATCTGTTTTTCCAAACCCGCCGCGTACTGGCTGCGGTGACCGGGCGCGAGAGGAGTGCTGCCGTACGCGCCAAACACATTGGAAGCCAGGCCGCCGGCACCCGTTGAACTCGAAAGCAGCAGGTTTTCGTTGTACGGCGTCTCCATCGTGCGGTCATAAGAAAACCGCACCACGGTGCCGATCCGCTTCAGGAAATACGAAGCGCCAGCGCGCGGTTCAAACAGGTGGTCTTTCGAAAGCCCGTCATAGTTGTCCCAACGGACGCCCAGATTTAAGGTCAGGTTCTTGAGCGTAATCTGATCCTGCGCGTAGAACGCCTCCTGATTGACGTTTCCCCGGTCGTAGAAATAGAAAAGCGAGCCGCCGCGCGTCAGGTCGTAAGGGACTAGGCCCGGCTGGAGATTGGGATTCGCCACGTAGCCTAGCCCCGCGCACGCATTAGGATTCACCGGCGTGGGCGTCGTTACCGGCGCCCCGGACGTTGTCAGGCAAACAGGATTATAGGCAGGATTTGTCAATCCGAAATTGAAATTTTCGACCAGGTGCGTCTGCATCAGTTCGGTGCCAATCTTCACGTTGTTTATACGGTCCGCAAAAGACACCTCCGCGCGCGTGCCCCAATTTGTGAGATGCCGGTCCTGATCGATGGTGGCCGGATTATCGTTAAACGGATCCCGGCTCGGATAGTAATCCACGTGATCCTCCCGTACAAACGGGTTGACACTCAGCAAAGTATTCGCATTGAACGTGTGTTGGTATCCGAGCGCGAAATTAAAAGTGCGCGCCTGCTGACGCTGATCCTGCTGTGACTGGTCGTAGGTATTGGGAATCTGAAACCAGTTGCGCGCGGCGAAAGCGTTGACGTGGAGCGCGTCACGGCTGCCGGGATCGTAATCAATGCGGTCCCAGATCGTCTCTGTGTTCCCAACATCATGAATGGGCCAGAACTCCGGGCTGTCGAGAAAACGGCCGCTGCGGCTGGAATCGAGAACCAGGAAATTGCCCCACTTTGCTCCCCCGATTCCGAAGGTCGCATCCTCGCCGATGGTCCCAAATGACCCGTAATATGCGTCCAGGCTGGCCGTCGGCTTCTGGCCCAGACCCGAACGCGTGACGGTGTTCACGATGAGGCTGGTCTTATCTCCGTATTCCGCGCCCGGTCCCGTGGTGACAAGCTCCATCGACTGAAACGCGTTGGCCGGGAGCTGCGTGGAGAACACCTTGTTCTGTTGGTCACTGATCGGCTGGCCATCCACCACATAGGTTGTCTCGCCATGATCGCCCTGAGGATGAAAAAATCCGTTTGAGTCCGCAACAACGCCACCCGAACTCAATGTGATCGCGTCGCTGAGTCCCTGGCCGGTTCCCGAAAGAGGCAGATTCTGCAACAGGCTCTGGTCGACATCCGTGTGAGCAGCCGGGACGTTCTCAACGGCCTCGGCAGAGGCCTCAACGTTGACCGTCTGCGTCGCCGCGCCGAGCACCAGCCTGACGCTGACCTGGATCGGTACCTGCGTATGGACCGGGATATCTTGCGCGTAACTCTGAAAACCCGCAGCCGATACTTCGAGATGATATTGGTTCGGTGGCAGATTGACCAGCCGGAACGCTCCGTCCGTCCCCGTCGTAACAGATTGTTTGTAGCCGGTTACGGAGCTGGTTAGAGTAACGTTCGCGCCCGCAACAAGCGCATCGCTCGGGTCAGTAACAGTCCCGGCGACCGTTCCGCCGGTTCCGGTAGCCTGCCCTGGCGCGTGGGCAAGCAGCATTGTGGTGGTCAGTGAAGCAGCGGCCAGAAACTGAAGCCGCCGTACAAACTGTTTCAAGTTACAACTCCCATGTGAGCACGCCATCCAGCGCACACAATCTAGACGTATGAGGAGGCCCGCAAAAGTGCACTAAATCGCACGAGACGCAATGCGCTCAGCATCCTAGATGAAAAGGAGGAGTTTGTTACTTGCGCCAAAATGCACACCGGATGCCCCGCCGGATGCGGAAACGCAACACTGCGGCTCTCGTTCCGGCGGACGACTACGCTCACCCGAATTATACGTGACGCGGCGCTGCGTCTACCCAGCAGGCGAGCCGGACTTTGCCGCTTCTTCGGCCTGCACGCTTGAAACAAATACTGACAAATTTGTTCCAGTGTGCTAAAAAGGTCCGCATGCAGTCTATCAAATCTTCGAAAAAGACAAGTAAGCAGGCAAACGAAATTGTTGCGGCAGCCGTAGAAGCGACAGCCGCGGCGGATGTCAACACCAAACCGCGTGCCTCAAGGTCTTCCAAGACGAAGAAGAATGAACCCGCCGAAACAGGAACAGTGAAGCACCATCACAAGTCGACCACGTCCGTTGTTGCCGAGCCCGCCGCTGAAGTGAACGAAGTGAACACGGCTGCAGCCCCAGCCCCCGCTCGAACGGTTACCCACGAGGAGATTGCCCGCGTTGCGCATTCCTACTGGGTCGCGCGTGGGTATGCTCACGGGTCGGCCGAAGCAGACTGGCTCCGCGCCGAGCGGGAACTTCTCAGCGCTCGCGACTAAGCTGCCGCGCGAGGGCGCTGGGCAACCAAAATCACAGCTGCGTCGTCAAATTCTTGAACAACTCAGGAGCGAGGAGTTCATAGGGGTGCTTTCTGTGCCGGATGCGAACTGAATCAAAACCGGCAAGCCAGTTCCGCCGCTCCGGCAAGACGCCTTAGTAAGCTGTAAGAGAGCGAGCGTTTTTGAATGAATGAGCCGGCTGTAGGTCCCTGTCAATCCGACGGTGGTTCTATGTCCGTTGCGGTCGCCGACTTAGTGTGCCCTGGCACCGCGGCGTCTTCCGCGGCCGCTGAAAGCCGCCGCCCCGCCATCCTCGCTGTCATGGCGTGGCTCAGGGATCTGATGCTCTCTGTCTTGATCGCCGTTCTGGTGGTTCTGTTCCTGTACCGGCCTGTGAAGGTCGAGGGCACCAGTATGATGCCGACTCTTTACGATCAGGAGCGGCTCTTCATCAACCAGTTCAGCTATAAGTTCGGATTGGGTCCCATTCAGCGGGGAGATACGGTTGTCTTCTGGGTTCCTGGCGAACTGAGCACATCGTACATCAAACGCGTCATTGGTCTGCCGGGCGACACCGTGGCCGTCGAGAACGGCTATGTCATACTGAATGGAAAGAAGCTGGCGGAAAAATACGTGCCGCCGGAGTTTCGGGATAACCGCCCGTATCCGCCCACCGTGGTCCCCCCGGGGCAATACTTTGTGCTGGGAGACGACCGGATTTCTTCGAATGACAGCCGTGCCTGGGGCTTCGTTCCCCGCAACCTGATTTACGGCAAAGCTGTATTCGTCTTTTGGCCGCTCGAAAGAATCGGCACTGTCCGCTGAATCGCGGCTTACCGCCGGTTAAGCAGCCAAAGAATCAGCGTTCCCAACGCGCTGATCAAGAGGCACGTCACCCACGGGAAATAAACGGTACTGTTCTTACCGCGGTAGACGATGTCTCCAGGCAAGCGCCCGAACGGCAGATTGTACCGGCCCGCGAGCAGAACAACAACTCCCACACCCACCAGAAGCAGGCCCAGCATAATCAGCAGGCGGCCGAGCTGAAATCCCATGACGTCGATCCATCACAAGGCTAGCAGGGAAATGCCTGCGTTAAACTGACCGCTGAGCGCAAGAATCCTGCATGAGCGACCCCCAAACATATCCTCCGAGCGATGAATTTGTTGCCCGTGCTCAGGTGAAGGGCATGGCTGCGTATCGTGAACTCTATGACCGCGCCAAGCAGGATCCTCAAAACTTCTGGGGCGACCTGGCCCGCAAATCACTCTCTTGGTTTGAGCCATTTGACAAGACCCTTGAATGGAACCCGCCAACAGCGAAGTGGTTCGTGAACGGGAAAACGAATGCCTGTTTCAATTGCGTTGACCGCCACCTTGCGGGGTCGCGCCGCACCAAGCCGGCCATTTTGTGGGAGGGCGAGCCAGGTGATGCGCGCGTCATCACGTACGAGGAACTTCACCGTCTCGTAGCGCGATTCGCCAATATCCTAAAGCAGCTCGGATACAAGACGGGCGACCGCGCCATTCTTTACATGCCCATGGTTCCCGAATTGCCGGTCGCGATGCTTGCCTGCGCGCGTCTCGGCATCATCCACAGCGTTGTGTTCGCCGGATTTTCGGCCGAGGCATTAAAAGCGCGCATCCAGGACCTCGCGGCCGAGCTCGTCATCACCGCCGATGGAGGCTGGCGCCGCGGCAAGGAAGTGCGCCTGAAAACTGCTGTCGATGAGGCGCTGGAGGATTGTCCGGGCGTGCGCAACGTCATCGTTCACAGGCGCACGGCATCAGACATACCCATGAAGAATGGCCGCGACCGCTGGTGGCACGAACTGGACCAGCAACTCGCCGCCACGGCGGGTGAAAGCGCGAACAACTGCGACGCCGCGGCTCTCGATTCCGACCACCCGCTCTACGTCCTCTACACATCCGGTACAACCGGCAAACCGAAAGGAATCCTGCACACGACCGCGGGCTACCTCCTGCAGGCAAGCGCGAGCATGACGTGGGTTTTTGACCTGCGGGAAGACGATATCTATTGGTGCACAGCGGACATCGGTTGGGTGACCGGGCACAGCTATATCGTGTACGGCCCGCTCGCCGCGGGAGCAACTGCCGTCATGTACGAGGGCGCTCCGGATTATCCGGCGTTTGACCGCTTCTGGCAAATCGTCGAGAAACTTAAGGTCTCCATCTTTTACACATCTCCTACGGCGATTCGTGCGCTGATTCGACAGGGAGAAAAATGGCCGGACGCCCACAACCTGTCCAGCTTGCGGCTGCTCGGATCAGTAGGCGAACCCATCAATCCGGCCGCCTGGGAGTGGTACCACCGCGTCATCGGCAAGGCGCGCTGCCCCATTGTCGATACTTGGTGGCAAACCGAGACGGGCGCAATCATGATCTCTCCCATGCCCGGCGCCATGCCCCTGAAGCCAGGCTCAGCCTCCCTGCCGCTGCCTGGCGTCATACCGGATGTCGTGGACACGCGCGGTGAACCCGTAAGAAACAATCGCGAAGGCTATCTCATCATCCGGGAGCCTTGGCCCAGCATGGTCCGGACCATCTGGGGAGATCCAAAGCGATTCGAAGAGCAATACTGGTCGCGTGTGCCGGGCGCGTACTTCACCGGCGATGCGGCGCGCCGCGATGAAGATGGATACTTCTGGGTCTTAGGGCGTGTGGATGACGTGATGAACGTCAGCGGTCACCGGCTAAGCACGATGGAGATCGAATCCGCGTTAGTTCATCACCATGCCGTTGCCGAAGCCGCCGTGGTGGGCAAGCCGCACGAGATTACCGGCCAGGCAGTTTGCGCATTTGTCACCCTCAAAAAGGGCAATTGGGACCACACCGCTCTCGGGCAGGAGCTTCGGCAGTGGGTAGCGCATGAAATAGGGCCGTTCGCCCGCCCGGAAGACATTCGCTTTACGGACGCTCTGCCGAAGACGCGAAGCGGCAAGATCATGCGGCGGCTGCTGCGTGAAATCGTGACCAGCAACGCGGTTACAGGTGATGTGACAACGCTCGAAGATCTGACCGTCGTCACCGCGCTTTCCTCGCATCACGAAGAAGACTGATTGGAGGCGGGCTTTCGCCGTCCACCGTCCCTTAACTCTCCAACTGCGCGTTCAATGTAATTTCCGTATCGAACAGCTTTGAAACCGGGCAGCCTTCCTTGGCGGCGTTCGCTGCGCGTTCGAAGGCCTCCGCGGATGCTCCGGGAATCTTTGCTTTCATATCAAGATGGCTTTTCTTGATCGCAAAGCCCTCGCCCTCCTTCTCGAGCGAGATCGTGCAGGTCGTGTCGATGCTGTCGGCTTTCAGGCCTTCATTCTGCAGCATCAAAGATAACGCCATGGAGAAGCATCCGGCATGCGCCGCCGCCAGTAGCTCCTCCGGGTTCGTTCCATTTCCTTCCTGAAATCGCGTTTTGAATGAGTAAGGAGTGTTCGAGAGCACCCCGCTCGCTGATGAAATAATGCCGGTGCCGGACATCAGGTCACCGCGCCATTGGGCCTTGGCTGTGCGATTCATGAATCCCTCTCTAAGGCAATTGCCGACAGAAACTACAATACCGCTCGCGCGTTCGGCCCTGCTTCAGCCCAGACGTGCGATCGAAGAGATCATGCGGCCCGGATCGCGCGGCTGGCGGCGGTACGAATAGAATTGTTCGCTGAGGCAGCGCGTGCATAGCTCGCAATCGAAAATTCGCTCCGGGCTTACACCCGCCGCCTGCAGCTGAAACCGGTTTGCCGCTGCGAGATCCACTTTCTGTTTACCCCGCGCGCTCTCAGCATCCGCCGCTCCGAAGCGTGCAAGTTGCATTGCGACTTCCGCATCCACCTCGTAACAGCAGACCCGAATGCACGGACCCAAAACAGCATAGATGTTTCCGGCTTCGGAATCGAAATCCTCCGCCATCTTGCGCAATGCGTTAGCGGAAATCTCCGCCGCCGTCCCTCGCCAACCCGCATGGATCGCGCCCACAGCTCGCGTTTTGACGTCCAAAAGCAGGATAGGAACGCAATCGGCGGTGCGCACCCCAATACTCTCCCTTATGCGATCCGTCACAAGGGCATCGGCCTGCACTCCGGCGTGCCGGACACCGGCGGCATTGCATACGCGGGCCGAATGGATCTGCTGCACCGTTACACGCGCTTCGGGATTGCCCTTTCGCGTGCCGAAGCCGTGTTTCTGCCAGACAAACGCCTGAAGGGCGTCGCACCGGTAAACGCCATCAGAGCCCAGCCGGAATGAGCTGCTCACATCGTTGTCTCGTGACCGCGTCGTCCGTTAAGAAACCAGGTTTGCGCCGGCTCTTATGCCGTCTCCCTTGCGAGCCAACTGCGACCTGTACCAGTCAAGCGTAAGACGCAATCCCTGCTCAAAGCTGAACCGCGGTGCATGACCGAGTTTCCGCACAGCCTCTTTCGTATCTGCCTGAGAGTCTCTGACATCTCCTGGCCGTGGCGCTCCATAACGCGCCGGCAGATCGACGCCTTCGATGGCCTGCAGCAGCCGCCAGGTTTCATTCAGCGTGTAACGCCCCCCGTTGCCCGCATTGAACACCTCGCCCGATACGCTCGGCGCCTCCGAGGCTTTAAGCAACAGATCGACCACGTCTTCGACATACGTAAAATCGCGCGACTGCTCTCCGTCGCCGAAGATCGTAGGACTCCGCCGCTCCAGCAAGGACGTGAAAAAAATCGATAACACGCCCGAGTAAGGACTCGACGGATCCTGCCTCGGTCCAAAGACATTGAAGAAACGTAGCGAAACGGTCTCTAAATCAAAACAATCGGAGAAAATCGTCGCGTAGTACTCGCCGACCAACTTCTGCACCGCATAGGGCGATTTTGGGCGCGGGGTCATCGTCTCAACCTTGGGTAAAACCGCCGTATCGCCATAGGCCGAAGACGAAGCTGCGTAAACCACTCGCCCGGCCTTTCCTTCCGCGGCGGCGCGCAACACGTTGAAGGTGCCGTCGATATTGCACTCGTGGCTTGGCACCGGATCGAGGATCGACTTCGGCACGGACGGAACAGCAGCCAGGTGGAAGACGCGGTAAGCACCCGCTATTACAGGCGCGATCCGGTCATAATCGCGAATGTCGAACTCATGCACAGTGACCCGCTCTGCAACCTCTTCCAGGTTGTCCAGATTCCCCGTCGATAGGTTGTCAATAACATGCACCCGGCGGCCCTGGGCCAGCAAACGTCTCACAAGGGCGGAGCCGATAAACCCGGCGCCCCCCGTAACGATGTAACGATTCATATTGTTTTGGCGATCGCTGCCGCTGGCAGCGCGGATTGAAGTCGAGCCATTGCGTGCGCCGCAATGGCGCGTGCATCCCGGCTGAAGTCAAAAGCCTCCAGCGACACCCAGCCGCTATAGTTGAGCGCGGCGAGCGTTTCGAGTAACGCAGCAAAATCGTAGTCACCAGTGCCGGGCTCACGCCCATCCAGCTCATTCACGTGAATGTGGCGGATGTATCGGAAGTATTTTCGAATAAGGTCTGAATGCGGCATCTTCTCGTCGACCGCGTTGTGCACGTCGAACATAGTCTGAACGGCCGGGCTTCCGATTCGATCGACTATCGCGGCCGCTTCCGCCAACGAGTTGACCACGTCTGACTGCGCAAACGGCAGCGCCTCCACAAGCAATTGGACGCCGCGCTGCTCAGCATGCGGCGCGACCCCGGCGAGTTCATCTGCGAACACATCAGCGGCTGCCATTCGATCGATTCCATCCACGGTGGAGCGCTGCTTCGGTGAGCCGAACACAAGAATGCCGTTATCGCTCCTTCGGCTTCCCGCCAGGTCCGCGCAAAGGTCAATAAGCCGGCGCACGTAATCCCAAGATCTTCTGCGGACCGCCAGATTAGGCGTTGTGATGTGCAGTCCGGCGGGCGCGGCCAGCAACCAGTGCAGACCCACGAAAGTAAGGTTGTGATCGGAAATGGTACTGCGAATCTCGCGCCGCTTCGGCGCATCCAAAGTTGCTGGATCGTCCGCGAGCGTAAAAGGCGCGAGCTCGATTCCGGAGTAGCCCAAACCCTGGGCCGCCGCGCACCCTTCCGATAAAGGCATGTTCTGGAAGAGTTCATTACAGATGGCAAAGCGGAACGGCACGTTCACTAGTGCCAGTTTAGCCAGCCGCCCGTTCTTAGGCAAAAAAGAAGGGCGGTCTCCGTCCGAAGACGGGCCGCCCCCAGTGGTACGCGATAGGGATCACATCCTGCGCGTAGCGTGCGACGCCAGCGTCTGGCGGTCCGCCTGATCGAGGTCAGCGTTGGCGGCAGCCGCCCATTCGTCAGCCTCTCTTTCTGCCTGTTCACGCGTAATCCCGTACCGTTCCTGTATGCGCCCCACCAGCTCGTCCTTCTTGCCGCTCAATGCGGTCACGTCGTCGTCGGTGAGCTTTGCCCAGCGCTGCTTAAGGGTACCTTTCAGTTGCTTCCATTTGCCTTCGAATTGATCCGAATTCATCTGAAGCTCCTTTCGAAGACCATGCAGCAATTCGCGCTCCAATCCCTAACTGCTACACCCTGGATCTCGCCGTGAAAGAAAACAATGCAAATCTTGCTCAGGCACGGTGTTTTTTCCATCAGAAGATGGCTCAGCCTGCCTGAGATACTCAGGAGTGGTGTGCCGCGAGGACGTAGTACTAGAGACAGATCTGCCCCTTCCATTGCGGGCGCGAGGCAAGGTCCGCGATATCTACGAATCGGGTGGCGGTCTGCTGTTCATCGCCTCAGACCGCATATCCGCCTTCGACTGCGTTTTGGGTAGCGGCATTCCGTGCAAGGGCCGCGTCTTGACCCAGATGTCGGTCTTCTGGTTCGATTTCCTGCGCGACGCCATCCCCTCCCATCTGATTACTTCCGATGTCGACCGCTACCCGCCCGAACTGGCGCCTTTTCGGCGATTGCTCGAGGGCCGTTCGATGCTTGTGCGCAAAGCCGATATGCTGCCGGTCGAATGCGTGGCGCGCGGCTATTTGGCAGGCTCCGGTTGGAAAGAGTATCGCGAGTCCGGAACCGTCTGTGGCATTCCTCTTCCGCCGGGCCTGCGGGACGGAGAATCGCTTCCTAAACCTCTATTCACCCCTGCGACAAAGGCG
>JAFAMM010000434.1 GCA_019233375.1 Acidobacteriaceae bacterium | reverse complement strand
ACCGGCAAATTTTATGTGTGGTCGGAGCGGTTCTTTGATTGGTTGAACAACGGATACCGGCGGACCTTGATGATCGTCCTGCGGCATCGGAGGATTACGCTTGCGACCAGCATTCTGCTGACAGTGGCGACGGTTTACTTGTTTGTCGTCATGCCGAAGGGCTTCATGCCGACGGTCGATCAAGGTTTTGCATTTGGAGGCGCCGAAGCGTCACAGGATACATCCTTCGACAAAATGGTCGGCTTGATGGGGCAAGTGAATCATATCTTAGCGAAAGATCCGTGGGTGGCCTCCTATGGATCAGGCGTCGGTATGATGGGCGGGCAGAACCAGGGGTTCATGTTTATGGAACTCAAGGCGAATAAGAATCGCCCGCACGTGAACGCGATTATCGCCGGGCTGGAGCAGAAGTTCTCAAAAATTCCAGGCCTCATGGTGTTCCTGCAGTCGCCGCCGCTCGTAACGCTCGGCCAAAACGAAGGACGCTCGGAGTATTCCGTTGCTCTGCAGGATCCGGACACGGCGGAGTTATACAAATGGGCTCCGATCCTGGAGGCGAAGCTGCGCTCGATTCCACAATTGCAGGACATCTACAGCGACCTGCGTCTGGCAAGTCCGCGTCTGAATGTGGATATCGATCGCAACCTCGCCATGGCCGTCGGTGTCTCTCCGGACGCGATTGCGAACACGCTCTATGATGCTTACGGCAACCGGCGGGTCACAACCATTACGGCGGCCTCTGACCAGTACGATGTGCTTCTTGAAGTTCTGCCGCAATTCCAGCGCAATCCAATGGCGCTTGAAGATCTGTACATCCGTTCCAGTTCGGGCAAAATGGTGCCGCTCTCGGCCGTTACGAGATTGAAGCAGACCGTTGCACCGCTCAGCGTGAATCATATCGGCCAGTTGCCGGCGGTCAACTTCCAGTTCAACGTTAAGCCCGGAGTTTCGCTAAGCGAAGCCACCAAGGCCGTGAGCGAGGCCGCGCACGAGATCGGCATGCCCGACACGGTGAGTTTCAGCTATCAGGGAACAGCCGCGGCTTTCCAGAATTCACTTCGCGATCTCGGCATCCTGCTGCTGATCGCGGTCGTCGTTATCTATCTTGTCCTCGGCATCCTGTATGAAAGCTTCATTCATCCGATCACGATTCTCTCCGGCCTGCCCGCAGCGGGCATCGGAGCGCTCATCACATTGCTGATCTTCAATCAGGACCTGAATCTTTACTCCTTTGTAGGAATCGTGCTTCTGATTGGGATCGTGAAGAAGAACGCTATCATGATGATCGATTTCGCGCTGGCAGCAGAGCGGAACGAAGGGAAAACTCCGGAGGAGGCAATCTTCGAAGGCTGTCTGCAACGATTCCGGCCCATCATGATGACTACCATGGCTGCGCTCCTCGGTACCCTGCCGGTTGCGTTCGGTACCGGTGCCGGCGGTGAAGCGAGACGCCCGCTTGGAATAGCAGTGGTGGGCGGCTTGATTTTTTCACAGCTCCTCACGCTCTACATCACGCCGGTCATCTACATCTACCTAGACCGCTTTACAAAGAGACGGAAGAGCCGTGCACCGGGAATCGAGCGCGCGCCCGTCTGGCAGCCCGAGGAGAGTCTGGCAAAGTAAGTTGCCGCGCAGGTTGTGCCTGCAGTGTCCTGCTATTCGTAGAGCATGACCGGTGTGCGCGATCCGCGAACAGATATTCGGAATCCTGAGCTGCAGCGTCTGCTTTCCGAAATGGACGAGCGGGGCGGTCTCGCCTCCTCTACGATCGAAGAAAAGAGGAACGCATATCGGGTGGCAGTAGAGCGCTCTGGGGAGCCCGAGCCGATACACTTCGAAGATTGGACGCTGCCCGGACCCGCTGGGGACATCCCGATCCGGATCTACCGGCCGAAGTTTGAAGGCGCCGGGGCTCCCGTCCTTCTCTACATTCACGGTGGCGGATTCGTCAGTGGGGATCTTGACACCCATGATCCTGTCTGCCGGATCCTGGCGAACCATATTCCAGCCATCGTGGTTGCCGTCGATTACCGCCTAGCGCCTGAATATCCGTACCCCGCCGCCGCAGCCGACTGCTTTGCCGTCCTGCGCTGGCTGGCATCGAATGCGGAATCGATCGGCGGCGACTCGGCTCAAATAGCGGTCGCGGGTGACAGCGCAGGCGGCAATCTCGCCGCCGTCGTGGCGCTTATGGCGCGCGAGAAGGAAGAAATCTCCCTGAAAGCGCAGGTGCTGATTTACCCGATGTTGGACGCGACGCTTTCATCAGCATCACTCGTTGAAAATGCCTTTATTCCGCCATTTACACTCGTGGATTGCGTTTATTCATGGCAGTTGTATCTCCCGAAGGATGTGGATCGAAGAAATCCGTTCGTCTCGCCGGTTCAGGCCCAGATGTTAACGGGAACCGCGCCCGCCCTGGTGCTGACGGCCGAGTACGACATCCTGGCAGACGAGGGCGAAACGTATGTTCAGCGCCTGCGCGAGGCGGGCGTACGCGTGGAGCATGAAGAGTACCAGGGCATGATTCACGGGTTCTTCCAATGGGGTGGAGTCGTGGCAGGGGCACGCCTGGCCATGAACCGCGTACTGCAATTTCTTCAACGAGAGCTCGGCACCCTGAACGAACAAGCCGCTGGCGCTTGAGCCAAGCGGCTTGCCATCAGAAACGCTCTGTAACCTGCGGAGTCCTACTGGTAAATGCCAACACAAGAAGAACACGACCAGCCCGAAAACCTGGTGGAAGCACCGGGAGAGGCGGAGCGTTCCGCGCGCAGCCTCGAAGACGCCCTTGATTCACATGCCACGCTTGATGGCTATTTCGCTATGAACAACATCAAAGATCCGAACGAGATCGAACGGCTCAAGAGAGAAGCCCAGCAAGATAGGAAGGAGCCGGAAGACCGCGAAAAGGGCCACCCGGTGCCCTGATTTCGCGCCGCAGGCCGCAGCTCGCATGCCATCCTATTCCTCGAGGCTGCGAGAGTCCACCAGCTCCGATAGCCTGCTGATGAAATCCTCAACCTTAACTGCTCCCTGATCGCCGTGCTTGCGATTGCGCACCGCAACCTGTCCGGCTTGCGCTTCGCGGTCGCCGATTACCAGCATGAACGGGACTTTCTGCAACTGCGCTTCGCGAATCTTGAGATTTACTTTCTCATTGCGGTCATCGAGGTGCACCCGGAAGCCCACATCGGAAAGCCTTCGATAGACCTGCTGAGCGTATTCAGTCTGCCGGTCGGTGATGGGCAGCACCACGGCCTGCACAGGCGCCAGCCATACCGGAAATGCACCGGCGTAGTGCTCGAGAAGAATCCCAAAGAAACGCTCGATGGAACCGTAGAGCGCGCGATGCACCATCAAGGGTTGATGGGATTTTCCGTCTTCGGCGATGTATTCGAGCCCGAACCGCCGCGGCAGTGTAAAGTCGAATTGCACGGTCGAAAGCTGCCATAGCCGGCCGATCGCGTCTACCAGCTTGACGTCGATCTTCGGACCGTAGAAGGCCGCTTCGTCGGGCGAGACCTTCACCTTCATACCTAGCCGGTCGGTTGCGCGGTGGAGTGCTTTTTCGCCGAGCGCCCATTGCTCGGCCGAGCCGTCGTATTTGCCGCTTGCGCCATTGTCCCAGGTAGACAATTCGGCCTCGTACTCGCTAAAGCCAAAAGTGTTCAGGGTGTCGATCGCGAACTGCAGGCAATCGACGATTTCGTTTTCGATCTGTTCCGGCGTGCAAAAAATGTGGGCGTCATCCTGCGTGAAGCCTCGCACGCGCAGTAACCCGTGCATCACGCCGGAACGTTCATAGCGATAGACCGTCCCAAGCTCGCCGAGGCGAACCGGCAGATCGCGGTAGCTGCGCAACCGGTCACGGTAAATGAGGATGTGGAACGGGCAGTTCATCGGCTTGAGCTGGTACTCGGCGTCATCGAGTTCCATCCGCTTGAACATGTTTTCCGAATAAAAGTTGTAGTGCCCGGAGGTCTTCCAGAGATCGCTGCGAGCGATGTGCGGCGTGTACACGAGCGAATAGCCGCGCTTCAAATATTCTTCGCGCATCCAGTCTTCAATCACCTTCCGAACCGCGCCCCCCTTCGGATGGAAGAAGATCAGACCCGGCCCGGCAAGCTCCTGAATACTGAAAAGATCGAGTTCCTGGCCAAGCTTCCGGTGGTCGCGCTTTTTCGCCTCTTCGAGCCTGTTGAGATATTCATCCAGCTCTTTTTTTGTGAAGAAGGCCGTGCCGTAAATGCGCTGAAGTTGCGGATTATGCTCGTCGCCTTTCCAGTAAGCGCCGGCAATGGAAAGCAGCTTGAATGCCTTGAGTTTTTCCGTCGATGGCACGTGCGGGCCGCGGCAGAAGTCGATGAAGCCGGGCCCGAGCGTGTACTCCGAGAAAATATCGCCCGCGCGTTCTTCGATCAGCTCGCGCTTCATCCAGTCATCCTGATATCTCTTGAGGCCGTCCGCTTTCGGCGTCAGCTTGCGCTCGAAAGGCAGATTGCGGGCCTGCAGTTCGCGCATGCGCTGTTCTATTTTTTCGAGATCCTCCGGCGAGAATTTCGCATCGCGCTGGAAATCATAGTAAAAACCGGTCTCGGTCGGCGGTCCGATGCCTAACTTCGTCTCCGGGAACAGCTCGAGCACAGCGGCGGCCAACAAATGAGCGGTGGAATGGCGATAGACCTGCAGCGCTTCCGGATCCTTTGCGGTCAGGATCTCGACTTTGGCATCGTGCTCCAGTGGGCGGGTCAGATCGTACAGTTCGCCGTTCACTCGCGCCACGATGGCATCAGCGGCCAATCGCGGGCTGATGGACTTGGCGACTTCGAGAGGTGAAGTTCCAGCCGGTATCGTCTGCTGGCTTGCGTC
>JAFAMM010000323.1 GCA_019233375.1 Acidobacteriaceae bacterium | reverse complement strand
TCATAGTCACCAACTGCGGCCGGTTGTGGCTCTATCGCAAGAAGATTAATCTCAGCACTTGCCTGGCCGGTCAGGCCGTCGGCATCAAGGAAGTCGACGACGGCATCTGGCTCGTTAGCTTTATGGACTACGACCTCGGTTATGTCGATTTGGAGGAGAAAACTTGCAGCCCTTAGAAAATCCTTTCGGGCCAAAAGTGTTACCCATGTCTTAGGAACAATCTGTTTACCATGTGTCCGGTCCGGCCAATTGCAGTTCTGGTACGCCCGAGAGGATTCGAACCTCTGACCTTTTGCTCCGGAGGCAAACGCTCTATCCAGGCTGAGCTACGGGCGCACGGTGAAGGAAACGCTACGAGCCTTTCTTAGATGACACGGCACGCGTTGCAGTCGCGTGCGGATGTCCAGTGGACGCGCCATTGGATGACAGCAACTCTTCTATGTGAGCACGCAGTGCATCCTCTTTCATGAGCTTGTCCCACCGCTCGTCTTCGAGGGCGGGTGTTTGATAGCGAATAGTGCCATCACGGTCAATCAAGGCAAGCTGCGGGACCACAAAACGGCCGTCGCTAAAACCCATAAACGAAGTCATCTTGGCAGCGGTGGACCAGCCGACCGGGAAGCCGACCTGAAAGTCCTTCGCAAAATTCTCGACTAAGAGATCAGCGTTCGGGTTTACAGCCACATCCAGCACCTGCAGACCACGAGCGCCGTAATCCTGCTGCAGCTTCGTCATCGTTCGCGATGCAGCCTGGCAGTGAGGGCACGTTGTAAAGATGAACTCAAGCGCCACAACCTTGCCCCGATACTGGCTAAGGAGTTTTTCGCCCTGCCCGGGTATTGTGAAGGAAAATTCCGGAGCTTTTCGCGCGGGTTCCTCGTCCGCAGCTAACGCCGCGACACTAAACAGAGAAAAAGCGGCAAGCGCGATGACAAATCTCTTCATCGGTAATAGCTCCAGATCACAGTTTAACGTAAGCATTCGCCCCGTGTTCGCACCCCGCCTGCCCGATGATAAAACATCGCTTGGACCGCTCCGTGAGCGGGCCCCGGGCCCTTCAATTGATACCAATCCCGCACATCGCTCACGCCTTCTACGCTCGTCACAGTAGCGCCAGACACTCTCGTGACGAAATAGCCGTTATCGCCCATGCCAGCGAACTCAGTCGCCGTTTGCAGAGATACATCGCAGCGTTTCCATTTTTTCTCCAGAACCGTTTCGTACGCTCGAAAGAAATTCTCGGCAACAGCTGTTGAATCCCAGCCCGAAGCATAATTCAAAACGGGATTTTTCGCGTGACCCGGTGCGAAGATCTTAAACTGTCCGCCTTTGAGATGCGGCGCCAATTCATTCGCAATCTGCTGGCCGATGTATTGGCGCAGCAGTATCTTATGATCAAACTCGCCCATGGAGCCCTCTGTAATCTCGTCCTTGATGCTGCCGGGCAGCTTTGTTACCGGCGGCTGAATCGGGTTCTGGTGCACGAAATACCTTTCAGGATGGAGGATTTGCGACGTGTCAACAGGCGCATGGACGAACACCTGACTGAACGCGGCCTTGCCCATTTTCCGGTAGACGGCATCGAAGAACGACGTACCTTCGGCGTAGGGAAACAGCAATGACTGTTGAATGTAAAGGGGAGACCCTTGCAGCACCGGAAAATCCTGCAGCGAACTGTCGTCCGACTCTTCAACCGATTTCAGCATCTCGGGGGTCGGGTCCGCTGCCTGCCCCTGCGCTTTAAGATCGTACGCAATCATGAGCCAGGACGCTTGCCCCTCTACGACAGCAGTATGGGCGAGGTTCTCGTCATCATTGGCCGGACTTTCATCCATAAACTTCTGCAGATCGAAATGCTGATCGGCAAGCGCATGGGAGAGTTCGTGCGCGAGCGTCGTGGTCTCCTCATCGATATCCGCCCCTTCGAGCAGGAAAAGCTTCTTCTCGTCGTAATCGTAAAAGGCCGCCGCCTGTTCGGTAAGAAGGTCGATCGTCGATTTCTTGAGATCGAAGTTCTGTGGAACCAGTCCGAACATTTTCAACGCAAGCTCGTCGGCGCGAATCTCATCCGGCTTGAGGGTCTTGCGTATCCGCTTTGACAGAAAATGACGTAGCTGCGACTTTGTCATGCGGCCGTACGCAACAGGATGCTCCGGTGAGAATCCGCTAATCTCGGAGAGAGTGGCCACGATCGAGTTGATCTGACTGAATACGGCGTCTTTCGCATGTCTGGAACTGGCGCCCGCAAAGCAAAGCGTCAGAATCAGGCAAAGTACAAAAAAAGGAAATCGACGCAGCATCCAGGAAGCTATCTCTAGACTACTGGATCGACGGCACCCGGCAGTTTGGGCGGCTACTTTTGCGAGTTCAATAACGCTCGAACGCCGTTGCTTAAGATCTGCACGCCTATGCAAAGGAGAATGAAAGAGACCAGACGAACGATAACGTTCATGGCGGTCTCGCCCAGAAACTTCGCAATCCGTTCAGCAAAGCGGTAGCTCAGGTACACGGTCACCGCAACCAGCACCGCCCCTACGAGGGCCGACAAGAGGCGAACGATGCCGCTCGGGTGCGGAGCTTCCGCCGCGCCTATTGCAATCGCCACGGAAATGGATCCGGGCCCCACCGTAAGCGGCAGTGTCAACGGATAGAAGGCGCGCGTCGAGAGATCCTGCGGCCGCACTCTGTTCTCGGCGTTTTCGCGCGCCTGAGCGGGGTCGCGCTGCAGCAGTGTCCAGCCCGTCGACATGACGACAAGGCCGCCTCCGATCTGGACAACAGGGATGGAGATGCCGAAGAAGCTCAGAATATGACTTCCGATCAGCAGAGATCCCGTCAGCAGCCAGAAACTGTTCAAAGCGATTTTCCGCGCGAGCGAGATTCGCTCTTCAGTGCTGTAACCCGTCGTCAGACTCAGAAAGATAGGGCTGTTGCCCAGCGGATTCACAATCGGAAAGAGCCCCGTTAGAACCAGCAATGCAGCCTTCACCACCTCTGTGAAATCCCGCGTCGCAGTCACGACAAACCAGGATAAGCCGTGGGCGTGCCAAACTCTCGTGAAATGCTAATCTGGAGGTACTCCCCTCCTGCCCGCTATCCATGGATTTCTTAGCCGGTCTAAATCCGCAGCAACGCGACGCAGTTGCTCACATCGAAGGTCCGCTTCTGCTGCTCGCCGGAGCCGGAAGTGGCAAAACGCGCGTTATCACGCACCGGATCGCGCATCTGATCGAACATGAGCACACACCCGCGCCGGCCGTGTTGGCGGTCACCTTCACAAACAAAGCGGCTGATGAAATGCGGCAGCGTGTCATGGGTCTGCTGACCGGCGATGCGGGATCGGCGGCGCCAACGATCTCGACATTTCACTCATTTTGCGTGCGCCTGTTACGCCGCGATGGCGGTTCTCTTTCAGAAATCCGGCCAGGGTTCACCCGGCAGTTCACAATTTATGACGATGATGATCAAATCGCGCTGCTGAAATCGATATACAAGCAGCTTGGCCTGGACGAGAAGTTCATGGCGTACCGGGCTGCGGTATCGCGCGTCAGTCACGGCAAGAGCCATGACGAGTCACCACAGGATTGGTATCGCGCCGCAACCGATCCGGTCATGACGCGGCTATCCAAGATTTACGAATTGTACGAGGAACGCTTGAAGCAGGCGAATGCGCTCGATTTCGACGATCTCTTGCTCGAATCGGTCCGTCTGCTGAAGCATGATGACGCGCTCCGGCAGCTCTATAACCGCCGCTACGAGTTCGTGATGATCGACGAATACCAGGACACGAACCGCAGCCAGTACGAGTTGATGCGCACACTCACCGAAGTGCGTCAGAACGTCTGCGTCGTGGGTGACGAAGACCAGTCGATCTATGGCTGGCGAGGGGCCGACATTCGGAACATACTCGATTTTGAGCGTGATTATCCGAACGCAGTAGTGATACGTCTCGAACAGAACTACCGCTCGACGAAGAACATTCTTGAAGCCGCGAGCGCTGTTGTTGCAAACAACAAACAGCGAAAAGGTAAATGGCTGTGGACCGATTCCGGAGAGGGATCGAAGATCGGCTACTATGAGGCGCCGGATGGCGAGAATGAAGCGTTGTTTATCGCCGATACGATCGAGAAACTTCTCTCAAAGGACCCGGCCGGCCGCGCGGCGGTGCTGTACAGGACCAACTTCCAATCGCGCCAAATCGAAGAAGCGCTGCGCCGGTACGGACGCAAATACGTGGTCGTCGGCGGTTTCAGTTTCTACCAACGCGCTGAGGTCAAGGATCTACTCGCATACCTCAAAATCCTGCTGAGCCCGCACGATTCCATCAGCTTGTTGCGGATCATCAATACGCCTGCACGCGGTATCGGCAAGGGAACTGTAGACCAATTAGAGCAGTATGCTCTGGAAAACGGGCTCAGCGTCTCGACCGCGCTGCCCCGCATGCTGCAGGACAAGCTGTTTCCAACGCGCGCCGAATCGGCTCTGAGATCATTCCTAGCTCTCACAAACGATCTCGCTGCAGATCTCCGCGAGAAACCTTTGCACGAACTCTTACGCGAGATTCTGCGGAAGACCGGCTATGAGGAGATGCTCAGAAGCGATAATTCGCCGGATGCCGAATCCCGGCTGGGCAACTTGGAAGAGTTGGTCAATGCGGCCGCCGAAGCGGTGGAGCGCGGCGAAACCGCATCCGAGTTTCTTGATCACGCCGCGCTGGTGGCCGATTCGGACGCGCTGGATGAGAAAGCAGCGGTTTCGCTTCTCACTGTCCACAATGCGAAAGGGCTGGAGTTTCCGAACGTATTCCTGGCCGGGCTGGAAGAAGGCATCTTTCCGCACAGCCGTTCGCTTACTTCCGAGGCGGCGATGGAAGAAGAGCGCCGCCTGTGCTACGTGGGCATGACGCGCGCCGAAAAACGGCTGTACGTGTCCTGGGCGCGCTACCGCCGGCGCTTTGGTGGCGGCCAACCGGAAGTTTGTCTCCCGTCCCGGTTCCTGAATGAAGTCCCCGTTCACCTCCGGGAGCAGCTTTCGCCCTACAAAGCGCCGCATACGGACGAAGTGGACCTATATTCCGAACAGCACGACGTGCGTCAGTCTGTCAAACGGAATCTATACACGGGACGAACCTACAACTCGGTCGAAAATATTTCGCAGTTCTTTGCCGAACGTGGAATGCCTCCGCCGTCCGGATTCACGCGCCGGCCCGACCCCGCACCGGCTGCCGCGAATAGATCGCCTGGCTCGGCAACTACCCCGTCATTCCCTGCCCGGGCAGGGTCTCCGGTGCCTGCTAACGCTTCACCGCAGCGCCAGTCCGTTTCTGCGCCCGCTTCCCCGCCTGCCCGTGCACCGCGGACCGCCGGACGACAACCCGGATCGTCCAGCGGACCGGTAGTTCAGCACCCCAAGTACGGCCGCGGCGTAGTGCTGCGGCGCGAGGGCGAAGGAGAGGATGCGAAACTGACTATAAGTTTCCCGGGCTACGGGCTGAAAAAGATTGTTGCGAAATACGCAGGATTCAAAGTCGAAGAATGAATACAAAACACGTTGCAGATAAAGAAGAGCGCAAGAAACTGAAGCGCGCGGCGCGGAAGAGAACTGCTCCGAAAGCAAAACGCGCCTCCGGCGTAGCGCGCGGCTCGAACAAGCGCAAGGTGAAGAAGCTCGCAAAGGTCCAGCGCAAACGGTAGAGGCGACCGCTGCGTCCGGCTTGCCTCGTTTTTTCGCAGCGCACGCTTCACTATCAAATTATCGATTCACAGAAAGGGTGCGATTATCCGCTCCCGATCCACGTAAACACCTTACTGAAGCGCGCATCAGCCGCGAACGCCCTGATGTCCCATCGTGTCGCTTGTTTGTGACGCGCGGCGGGTCAGTGAAAACCCTTTGCGCTGGTTTTTCCCTCGCTCAGGGAATCCGCTCGCGTCAGTACACGCCTAAGGCACAGAGTACCAGCGAGCCTGCTCCGATCACATTTCCTCGGGTCCTCAACGCGTCCTCCGCTCGCGTTGCGCTGTTGCCGAAAGGCCAGATCGATTCTGCCAAGCGACTGCCTTGTGCAGGTAGTACAACAGAGTGATGAAGATTCTCGCTTTGCTAATCGCGACCGCCCTCTGTGCTTCCGCGCAGGAGTGGGCCAAGCAACATCTGGACCAGTCCACGCGGCACCGGGAGTGGGTCGCAGTCAAGCATGACGGGCGTTCGGTACAAACGCTCGTGATCTATCCCGAAGTGAAAGAGAAGGCGCCCGTGATCCTGGTCATTCACGAGATTTTTGGGATGACTGATTGGGTGGAGGAAGCGGCAGACGAGTTTGCTGCAGCCGGTTACATAGCGGTAGCGCCTGACCTGCTGTCAGGTATGGGCGCGAACGGCGGGGGAACTTCGAGTTTCGACGAGGATGGCGCGATCAAAGCGATCGGAACCCTCCCTGCAGCGCAGATTACCGGTGATTTGAACGCAGCCGCCGATTACGGACTGAAGTTGCCGTCCGCGCGAGGCAAGCTATTCGTGACCGGTTTCTGCTGGGGCGGCGGGCAAAGCTTTCGATTCGCGACCAACCGGCATGATCTGGCTTCTGCGTTCGTATTTTACGGACCGCCGCCTGACAAGGACGCGATGTCACGTATCAACGCTCCGGTATACGGGTTTTATGGCGGGAACGATCAGCGAATCGACGCGACGATCCCGGAAACGAAAGATTTGATGAAAGAGCTGGGGAAGACATATGATCCCGTGGTGTATGAAGGCGCGGGCCACGGGTTCATGCGGGCGGGCGAAGCGCCGGGTGCGAACGACGCGAACAAGAAGGCCCGCGAGGAGGCTTGGGAACGCCTGAAAAAGCTCATGAAAGAGCATTCCTGAGGACCCGCCGCAGAGGGACGGCGCAAGTGTACAATCCAAACGTGCCAGGTGCAGCGCAAAAATCGGACCCGCTGGAGTTCGGGGAAGCGCGGCGCATTGTGATTGACATCGTGCGCGCATCGGCCAAAGAACCGGCCACGGAAACGGTGCCGCTCGATGCCGCGTACGGCCGGGTGCTAGCCGAGGAGATTACCGCTGACCGCAATTATCCGGCGGTGCGGCGTTCTCTGCGCGACGGCTTTGCGGTTCGCGCAGCAGACGTTCCGGGCATCTTGCGCGTTCGCGGCGAAGTGCGGGCGGGAGAAGGGCA
>JAFAMM010000082.1 GCA_019233375.1 Acidobacteriaceae bacterium | reverse complement strand
TGCGGTCAACTTAGCGCCCGAAGAAGCGCGTGCATCGGTTGCGCCGGCCTACAGGGTGCTTCACGGCAAAAAATTACGAACCTGGGTGTTTAGTAGTTCGCACGCGGCCAAATCAGGCCCCGGCGCCACCCGGAACGCTCTGATATCCACAAAATGTGGCATCTCGCATGAGTGACTATCGACTCACAGCTTTGAGTTCCGCGCCATCACGAAGCTCGTCTGTGGCATGCTCAACAATCCGATCACCGGATTTCAGACCGCCTTGTACTTCGACGAGATTGCCGATCGTCGCACCCTTCTGAACATTGACCCACTCAGCACGACCGTTGTTATAGCGGATGACGAAGACCCGCTCGGTCGTGGTCACGATACTGCTTGGCGGCACAAGCAGCGCAGCTCGGGAACTGTCAACCGGCCACCGCACTGAGGGGTACATACCGGGCGCGAGCAGCCCCTCGGTGTTGCGCACGTCAAGTTCGACCGGCATGGTGCGCGTATTCCTGTCAAGCGCGCGCGCCGGTCGTGCGATCACGCCCGAAAAGGTACGCTCCGGATGCGCCGGCACTTTGAAGTCGACCGTCATACCCCTGGCGATTGCGGCGACGTCGGCTTCGGGTACCGCAACGGCCAGGCGCAAGTGCGAGATTTGATCGAGCTGTAGGAGAGGAACATCGGAACCTGGTCCGACAAGCGCTCCGGGATGGATGTAGCGGGTTGTGATCACGCCATCGAAAGGCGCGGTGACGCGAAGATAGGCGGCCAGATCCTGTTGCGACCTGAGATTGGCGCGAAGCGATTCAACCGTTCTTTGACGCGAGCGAACCAAAGCTTGTACGGCATCGGTCTGCTGTTTCGCCTGGATGAGATCGTTCTCGGCGACCGCGCCGGGCGTGTTTGCCGCTTCCTGCAGCCTTTGATAATTGCTTTGCGCGGCAGCTAACTCGGCTTCTGCCTGTGTCTCGTCGGACTCGGCTGAAGCCACTTGTGCCTGCACCTGTACGATGCGCGCCACCAACTCGGGAGCGCTGAGCTGGACTAATAAGTCGCCCTGCCGGACGGCGCTCCCGCGATCAACAAAGACTTTGTCTATGTATCCAGTTACTTTCGCGTGCAGCTCAACGCTGAGAAACGGATAGAACTCACCTGGCAATTCTGTCGTACGGACAACTGGCTTCGAAACAACTTTTGTAAGCGCGATCGCTTGCGCCGACACCGATTGCGGAGCGCAGACTAGCAAGATGCAAACAGCGATTTGTTCAAGAGTGCCGCGGCTCATAGTACCGGCTCGATGGATCGTCAGGATTCAGGGACAAGGAAGTAGTAGCGGCTTCCTGCTGAAGGATTGAATAGATTGCGGGTAGAACCGTGAGCGTTGCGAAGCTCGAAAACAGTAAGCCGCCGATCACTGCTCGGCCGAGTGGAGCGGTTTGGTTTCCGCCCTCGCTCAAGCCGAGCGCCATAGGAAGCATGCCGGAGATCATGGCCGCCGCCGTCATCAAAATCGCACGGAAGCGTGAGCTGGCGCCGTGACGCGCGGCATCGTTGGACGAGCTCTTTGCCTCCAGACGGTAGCGCTCTGCAAACGTGATCAGCAGAATAGAATTCGCGACAGCAATGCCGATCGCCATGATGGCGCCGATGAACGACTGCACGTTCAACGTAGTTCCTGTGATCCACAGCATAATCAAAACACCGCACAACACGGCGGGAGTGGTCAGGATGACGGCCAAGGATAGACGAAAAGACTGAAAATTCGCGGTGAGCAAAAGAAAAATGACAGCCACGGCCAGAGAGAGTCCGGCGCGCAGACCACCAATCGTTTCCTGCAGGCCGGGAGCTTCGCCATGCAGATGCACGCTGACACCACGTGGAGGCACGCCGGCCCGCTGAATGGCCTGTTGAATCGGCACGAGCGCTTTACCAAGCGGCACTTCGTGCAGATTGGCCGTGAGCGTGATCACGCGCTGGCCGTTGTAACGGTCCACCTCGCCCGGGACTTTCGCGGAAGTGATGATTGCGATATCGCCCAGATAAGGCTGGCTATGACCTGGTAGCATCAGCGGAATTGACTCGAGTTGCTGCATCGATTGCATTCGATCCGGCGGATATTGGACCTGAATCTGAAACGCATTGCCTGATTTCGGATCACGCCAATAATTGGGCGACGTAAAGCGGCTGGAACCCGTGGCGGCGACGTACGATTCTGCAATGCTTGACATCGTCAACCCGAATTGGCCAGCGCGGTCGCGATCGACCTCTGCATGGGCCGTTGGGTAATCCATCGCCTGGGCGAACTGAAGATCGCGAAGGAAGGTCAGTTTTGCGAGTTCGCTCTGGATCTTGTTCGCAAACGCGTAATCGTCTTCGAGTATCGGTCCCTGCACAGCGATATTGACCGGTGTCGGCGATCCAAAACTCATCACCTGGCTGATAATGTCGCCAGCTTCAAACGAGACGTGCAGATTGGGTAAATTTTGCCGCAGAGCCGCGCGAATGCGTTCGCGAAGCGCTTCGCCGCCTTTGACGTTTTCCTTGAGGCCGACCCGAATAACCGCCTCTTGTGGGCCTGCAGTGAAAAGATAGATCAGGTCGACGGGGTAGCTGGCAGGCTGCGTTCCGACGTAATCGCTGGTGATCGTGACGTTATCTGGCCCAACGGTCTGTTCGATGACGTCGATCGCCTTTAGAACCAGCGGTTCGGTTTGCTCGATACGCGTGCCGGTGGGAGCGCGCAAACGGATCTGAAGCAGCGGTGCCGCTACATCGGGAAAGATTTCGGTTCCCATCCGGGGAACGAAAAGCCACAGGAAAATAAGCGAAGCGCCAACATAGATGAGCGCCAGAGGCCAGCGGAAACGTAGCGTGAGCTCGACATATCGCTCATAGGCCGCGTGAAGCTTTCCGAAGATCCCGGTGTGCTCTTCGTCCTGTCGCTTCTCCTTCATGATCCAGGCCGACAGAACGGGCACCAGGCTGCTCGATAGCAGAAATGAAGCGATCATGGCGAAAGCCACCGCGAGTGAGAGCGGTACGAAGAGCTGGCGGCCGACTCCGGCAAGAAAGAACGATGGTAGAAAGACCGCTAGAATACAGAGCATCGATAAAAATCGGGGAACGACGGTAAGCCGAGTGGCTTCCACAACCGCTCTGGCTCGAGGAATTCCCAAAGCCATATGCGAATGCAGGTTTTCGATCTCGACCGTCGACTCGTCGACCAGGACGCCCACGGCTAAGGCGAGTCCTCCGAGGGTCATGATGTTGATGCTTTGTCGCGCCGCCCAAAGCAGAACCACGGAACTGAGAATCGCGAACGGAATATTGACAACGACAATGATGGCGCTACGCCAGTCGCGCAAGAACAAAAGCACCATCACGCCCGTCAAGATTGCGCCCAAGGCGGCCTCGAACAGCAGACCTCGCAAGGAATTCGTGACGTAAGGCGACTGATCGAAATCGAGCCGGATATTCATGTCCTCCGGCAACAGCTTCTTCAAATCGGGTAGCGCCGTCTTGATTTCGTCGATGACCGCGAGCGTGGATGCACTGGCTCGCTTTGTGACCGGAATGTACACCGTACGTTTGCCGTTCACATGTGCGTAGGCGGTAAGAATGTCAGTGGCGTCGGCAACTGTTCCGATATCGCGCAGATACACCGTCGGCCCTGAGACGGTTCGAATAGGAGTGCCCATCAACGCGTCGAGATTCGCGCCAAGGGTACTGTTGCTGGTCGCAAACAGATTGAAGTTGCCGATCCGAATATTGCCGGACGGCATTACCACGCTCGCCTTGTTCACGGCGGTAGTTGCCTGTTCCGGCGAGACGCCGTATTCGCGCAGTTTGTCCGGATCGAGCGTGATCACGATCGACCGCTGATTGCCGCCGAACGGAGGAGGCGCAGAGACTCCCGGCAAAGTAGCGAAAACAGGCCGAACACGATTTAGCGCCAGATTCTGGATCTCGGCTTGGGTACGATTCGGACCGAGGAAGGTCAATTGTCCAACAGGAACACTGCCCGCATCAAAACGAGTGATGAACGGCGGCACGGTCCCAGGCGGCATAAATGACCGTGCGCGATTCACGTAACCGACGGTTTGCGCCATTGCATCCGCCATGTCGGTGTCCGGCTGGAAGACGAGCTTCATCAGCGATGCACCCTGAATGTTCCGGCTCTCGATGTATTGAATCCCGTTGATGTAGAGGAAGTGGTACTCGAAGTAGTAATTGAGGTATCCTTCCATTTGCGCCGGATCCATCCCGCTGTACGGCTGCGCAACGTAGATTGCCTTCTCGCCCACGGTCGGGAAGATATCCACGCGCATGCGCTGGATTGCTAGGACCGCGCAGACGGCGATGGCAATGATCACGACGATGACGGTCAGCGGCCTACTCAGCGCCGCTAAGACTAATCGCATTTGTCACCTGCTTGCTTCTTTCAGGAAGGAAGAGATGTCGCCCTGCGCGGTCTGGAGTTGCAGCCAGGCGCGCCAGACCGCCAGCTTCGCGAGCGAATCATCAATCTCTGCCTGAGCCAGCAGCCTTTCCGCCTCGGCTAGGGCAACAATCGTAGCGAGTCCGGCGCGATACTGCGCATTGGCCTGTGCAAAACCGGTGCGGGCATCTTCTACTTCTTTCGGTGTCTCTGCCGCTATTTGCCGGGCCTGATCTATCGTGGACTGAGCGGCCGTTGACTGCGCCTGCAAATCGGCCAAAACCTGTTTGTAGGTTGCGGCCGCAGACCGTTCCAGCGCGGCTGTCTGAGCCTCTTGGGCGCGGATTGAGGGCAGATTCAAAAGAGGGAAATTAACCGTAAACCCGACGCCCAGATTGAGGTAATTTGGGGCCAGGCCTCCGGCCCCATCCAACGTCTGACCGTTCGTGAGAGCGCCGCTGCCGCGTCCGTATGCTGCGGCCTGTAAATCGAAGGTGGGCCGGTACGTGTGTTGCAAAACGTCGAGTTTGGATTTCAATTCTGCGATAACCGCAGCCTGTTCTTTCGCTGCGGGATTTGCTGAGAGATCCGCTAGGGTGTTCACTTGCGCTTCAGGCAACCGCTCCAGTAAATGTCCCGGAGACGCTCGAAACGTCCTTGTATCTGCGCCGGTAAATTCCGCAACTGCAGTCTTCGCCACGTCTCTCGCTTGCTGGGCCTGCATGAGCTCTGTCATCGCAGCATCGAGCTCCGTATCTGCGCGAGACAGATCGGCACCAGGACGCAGCTTCGCATCCACCAGCGCTTTCACGGATTGAATGATAATCTGAGCACGGTCGATCGAGGCTTGGGCGACGCGGACCGTCTGTTCACTCGCAAGGAGAGTCAGGAAGGCGGCTGCAGTGCTCGTTTGAATCTCGAAACGAGTTCTTTCTGCGGAAAACGCGCTCCGATTCTGAGCAGCCTCAGCTGAGCGGACTAAAGCGCGCCTGCGGCCAAAGTCGAAGGGCTCCCACGATACAAGGACTCCGGCCGCACTGCCCCACACCGTCGTGGTGTTATTCGCACCCAGCACAGGGCCAGACATGTTTGGGATCACCGTCTGCGGCAATAAAAGCCCAAACACGTTATTTCGCGTCGCCCGATTCACCTGGCCCATAGCGTTCACGCTGGGGAGATAACTGGTTCGCGCCAGACGGATGCCGGCGGCTGCGGCGTTCACCTGTTCCTGCGCCGCAGTAATCGAAGGAAACTGGCCAGCCCGACTCACGGCCTGCTCGATTGTGAGCGCGGTCTGACTCGATTGCTGAGCGCATACGACACAACCGAGGAGAAGCAGAAGCGCCAGATGGCGCGGATGCGCGCTCATTACTTGCCCTCGATCAACTCGCCAAACAGTTCACGGACTTTCTGTTTCGCGGCCTTCAATGCCTTCCGGCCCGCCGGTGTCGCCCGGTACAAGCGGCGCCTTACCTTTCCCGAGCGAAACTCCGCAGATTTGACGTAGCCCCGTTTTTCAAGTCCATGCAGAATCGGGTACATCGTTCCGGGGCTCATTTTGTATCCGTGACGCGCAAGTTCTTCGATCATGTCCAGTCCAAACACTTCTCCTTCGCAGGCGTGGTGCAGCACATGTAACCGAATTAATCCGGAGTAGAGATCTTTGTCTTCCACCTGTGTTCAATTGCGCTTTGCGGAAGGGCCTCTTAATTCAAAGCACAGACGAATGGGGCCGAAAGTAATTATCACATTTCGATAACGAGGCTCGATTATCGATTCGACAAACAAGTCGCCATGAATTCACCGTTGTGGGATCCGTTTAGCCAGATCAACTCCGCGATTCAACGCTTAGTTTAAAGCTGAAGCCTGACCGCTATGTATCGCAATACAATAGCAGCACCCGGCCTACTACGATATGAGCACACAAGCCCAGAGCCAGAGCCCATCGGCACAGCCATTCAAGCCCTTTGTTCCGGAGCACCTCCAGATGCGCGAACTCACGGCGCGCGCCATTCTGCTCGGGTTGTGCATGACCGTGGTGCTTGGGGCAGCGAATGCATATCTGGGTCTGCGTGCCGGCATGACGGTAGCTGCCACTTACCCGGCGGCGGTCATCAGCATGGCCGTGCTGCGCGCGTGGAAGGGCTCGCTGCTCGAAGAGAACATTGCGCGAACCAGCGGCTCCATCGGTGAAGGCGTCGCTTCGGGCGCGATCTTTACGATACCCGCGTTCCTGATCGCGCGGGCGTGGCCCTCTTTTTCTTTCGGTGACGCGTACTGGAAGACGACTGTGCTGATCATGGTGGGCAGCATTCTTGGGGTGCTGTTCATTTCGCTGGTGCGGCGGGTGATGGTGGAAGACCGCGAGCTTCCCTTTCCCGAATCGGTAGCGGCATCGGAGATTCACAAAGCCGGACAGCGAGGCGCGCAGGCAGCAAAGTTTCTGTTCTGGAACATCGGGCTGGGCGGCGTGGTGTTCCTGCTCGGCCGTTTCGGTTTTTTCGCGCCCGATACGGAACTGGCATTCCCGATTGGCACGCTGGGGCACAGCCGCGTTCGACTCGGAGGCGCCAATTCGACCAACATCCTTCCGACCGGGGGCGGGACCGTCCTCTCGGCGCCGAGCGTCAGTCCGGCCTATCTCGGCGTCGGCTACATAATCGGACCGAAACTCGCGGGTATGCAGTTTGCCGGGGGATTGCTGGCCTGGGGTCTTCTCGTGCCGCTGTTGATTTATTTTCTCGGCCCGCAACTGCATGCGTTTTTGCCGGCGAGCACGGCACAGGAATCATGGAGCGACGTGGCGGGAGCGGTCTGGCGCTACATCGTCCGGCCGATCGCAGTCGGGGGCATGCTGGTGGGCGCGGGGTTCACTTTGTTTCGCATGCGAGCGAGCTTGGCGGCGGGGCTGAAACGGGCTATCGGCGATGTGAAGCAAACGGCGGAAGATACTGCGGCTCTCTCGCGAACGGAGCGGTACATGAGTTTCAAGGTGGTTTTCGCTTTGATTGCCGTGGTGTTTGCCGCGATGATCGGCCTGTACGTTTACTTCTCGGGCCAGATCACGGGAGGCGTAGTCGCGGCCGTGGTGATGATCATTCTCGGCTTCTTCTTTGCGACGGTGTCGGGAAGTTTGTGCGGATTGATCGGATCATCGAACAATCCGGTATCGGGTCTGACACTCTCGACGTTGATCGTCGCAGCCCTGATGATGGTTACGCTTGGTGTTTCGGGCGCATCGGGAGTAGCGGCGGTACTGGGCGTGGCTGCGGTGGTATGCGTGTCTTCGGCGGTCGCCGGCGAACTGCTGCAGGATTTCAAAGTCGGCTACATTCTGGGCGGAACGCCGCGCAACATCCAGATAGCCGAGCTGATCGCCGTGATGGTCGCGAGCCTGATCATGTACTTCCCGTTGCTGCTGTTACACGAAGGCAATATACGCGCGGGGGGAACCGGTTTTGGCGACCGGCAGTTGCCTGCGCCGCAGGCAGGGTTGATGGCTCTGCTGGCGCAGGGAATCGTGGGCGGCGACATGCCATGGCCGCTGGTACTGGTAGGGATTCTGCTCGGATTTGCATTCATCGGCATGAACGTCAAGAGCCCGATGCTGGTTTCGGTGGGCATGTATCTGCCATTTGAAACAACGTTCGCGATCTTCGTCGGCGGTTTGATCCGCTGGCTCGGTGATAAGTTTGCAGAACGGCGCGGCTATAACGAGGCGCAGCGGGCGCGGGTGGACAATGCCGGCGTTCTGACGGCATCGGGCCTCATTGCCGGAGAAGCGATTCTGGGCTTACTCTGGGCAGGTCTGCAGTTTACTCCCCCGAATATACGCGATCACTTGCAGGTCTTTCAGCACCCGTCGTACTTGATTGGCTTGGCTGTGATCGTGCTGCTCGCGATCGTGATGATCCGCGGCCCGCTGACGAGCGCGGGTAGTCCGGATGAACCTGCGCCGCCCGTGGCAATGATGTAGAAGCCCGCGGTTGCTGCTCATCAGGCGGGGCCGGGTCACACGCTCCACACAAATATTTGGCGGCGATTGCCGGCGCGGAAAAACGTTCAGGGTCATACATTTCGGCAGCATCCTACGCGACCGGCCGGTGGCGAGAGCAGCTTGAGCGGCCGCGCGTAGTGGATACAGTTTAGCCGGTGGTAGACACCGAGCGACCGATGCGAACTCACACTCTGACTGGCCGCGGCAGGCGCGCCAAATTTCTGGACGATCACGATGGGCTGGCCGCGCGAATGAGCCGTCTGCTTGTCGGACAGTCCGATGCGATCGAGACGATCGTACCGTTCATCCAGATGCATCAAGCAGGCCTTTCGCCGGAGGGAAGACCGATCGGCGTCGTTCTCCTGTTAGGGCCCACAGGTACCGGGAAGACTCGAACAGTCGAGGCCCTGGCGGAAGTGCTGCACGGCACAAGTAAGAACCTGATGAAGGTTGACTGTGGCGAGTTCCAGATGGAGCACGAGGTGGCGAAGCTGATTGGGGCGCCCCCGGGGTACCTGGGACACCGGGAAACACAGCCGATGCTAACGCAGGCAAAGATCAACGCGGCCGCAAGCGACAGCAGCGACATTTCGCTGCTGCTATTTGATGAGATTGAGAAGGCCGCGTCTTCCATGACACGTCTGCTGCTCGGCATTCTGGATAAGGCGACACTGCGGCTGGGCGATAACAGCACGGTGAACTTCGAGCGTACACTGATTTTCCTGACGAGCAACCTGGGAGCAAAGTCGATTCAACGGATCAACAAGCCGGACTTCGGGTTTGAAGCGATGTTGCCGCCGAAGGAGCCCGAAGAGGGTGCACGATTGCAAAGCATAGGGATGGCGGCGGTGCGGCAGAAGTTCTCTCCCGAGTTCGTGAATCGCATCGATTCCGTGATTACGTACAAAGCGCTGGACCGGGATGCGTGCGAGGTGATACTCGATCAGATCCTGAGCGCTTTCGCACGGTTGATTCAGCAGCGGCTTGGGTTACGGGCATTCCGGCTGCAGTGTACGGCCGCGGGGCGGAACCAATTACTGGAGATTGGAATCAGCGTGGAGTATGGCGCGCGCGAGCTGAAGCGAACGGTCCAGCGGAACTTTATTCAGCCGGTGGCGGCGCTGGTGTCGAGCGGACAGATCCCACCCGGCAGCACGGTGATTCTGGACGCTAAGGGCGGCGAATTTTGCATCCTGCTAAGGCAGTGAGGCTAGAAGCTCTTCCAATGGGCAGAAACCGGGGCTCCTGTTACAGGTGTGTCGAGTGTGACGGTGATTCCGACGTCATTGGTGCGGCGCTGATAGTCGATAGACCCGTAGCGGAGATCATCGGGAGTGAGCGGAACTTCGACGCGCTGTGAACCGTCGAGAATGAGCATAGTTGCGCCGCGAGCGTGCACAATGTCTCGCGCGGCATGGTTCCAGGTGATTCGCACGATCGCTCCATCGGGCGCAATGGCCAACTCGATGGGATTTGGCGGGCGCACAGACGTCTTGAGCCGGTCACGGGCGACCAGCCAAATGAACAAAGCTGCAAACACGAGGGCTAGAGCCCCTAAGAGCCAAACGGAGCGAGCCGCAGAGGGCGGCTGCGCGAGCGGGCGCGTCGCTCGAACGGAATCGGGCGCGGGCGCTTCGGGCAGCGATTTCAGCGCCGATTCGTCGAGCACAAATTCGGAAACGGCGGGCTCGGCCGGGAGGTCTTTTCCGCCGCTGGCAAAGAAGGCAGCAGAGTGAGGAGCACGGCCCTGCACCAGCAGTAGGGCGTACGGATCAAGCCCGAACTGCTCGGAGGCCAAGCTGCGATCCGCTGCGGACGGCCGCAGCCGGTCCGATCGCAGTTGGCTGCGGAAAAGACCAATGACCGTCCGAGCGCCCAGGCGGGCCGCCTCGCATATTTCTTTAAAAGTATTGAGCTGATCCGGATTGAGCAGAAAGACTGAGCCGTCCTCTGGCCAGCGGCGGATCATTTCGACGGTTTCGACGCGCAAGGTAGGAGTAGGCCCATCGAGAATGCGGCCCAGCATGACGCCGCCGATCTCCATGCCTTGTTGCGCGCCACGCTCGATTTCGAGGCAAAGGCGGGAGACAAGGTCGAGCCGGAGCTCGATCGCAAAGGGGGCGCGTTCCGCCGGCCAGCGCACATACAGTGGCGCGACCTGAAGATGCTCGGTAACAGAAGGCATCCACTTCTAAGCGTACTAGCCGGAGACGTTACACTTCAGGCGTGAGCGGGATCCTGTACCTGGTGGCGACGCCGATCGGCAACCTGGAAGACATCACAATCCGCGCTTTGCGCGTGCTGCGGGAGGCCGATGTGATCGCCTGCGAGGACACGCGGCAAACTCAAAGACTGCTCCAGCATTACGAAATTCACAAACCGCTAATCAGTTACCACGAGCACAATGAGATGAGCCGTTCGGAGGAGATCCTGGTTCGGCTCGGACAGGGCGAATCGGTAGCGCTGGTGAGCGATGCGGGAACCCCGCTGATTTCCGATCCCGGATTCCGGGTGGTTAGCATGGCGGCGGAGAAGGGTGTGCGAGTGGTTCCGATCCCGGGCGCCTCGGCCGCGATGTCGGCGCTGGTCGCATCGGGCTTGCCGGCGCACGAGTTCCGGTTCATCGGTTTTCTTCCGGCGCGCAGCGCGGCGCGCCAGCGGGCACTACAAGAACTCGCAGCGGAGTCTATGACGCTGGTGGTATACGAAAGCCCTCACCGGATACTGGAAACGCTCACTGATATCGACACGATTATGGGCGCTCGTCCGCTAGTGCTGGCGCGAGAGATCAGCAAAATGCACGAAGAGTTTCTGCGTGGGACGGCGGGTGAAATTCGGGCCGAGCTGGAAGGCCGGCCGGCTGTGAAAGGCGAGCTGACGCTGGTCATCGGGCGCGGCGAACAAGCGGCTTTCTCGGGCGATGCCGCTGCGGAAGTCGAGCGGCTGAAGGCCGCGGGCATGGAAGCAATGGAGGCGATCAAACAGGTTGCGAAACGGATGGGACTGCCGAAGCGCGAGGTTTATCGACTCGCTGCGGCGGCGGACAGCAATCCTCAGGACAAACGTCGTGGTTCGGACCGTATGCGCCGATAGCGAGCCGAGGCTCGCCGGGAGCGATACGCTCCAGGATGAGCTGGCGGATGGTTTGAATGAACGCGGGATGTGTGCCGACCGTGGCAGCCCGAACCATTTTGACGCCCAGTTCGCGCGCGAGAGCCTGTGCTTCCGTATCGAGATCGTAGAGAACCTCGAGGTGATCTGAGAGGAAGCCGAGCGGCGCAACGAGCACGTTCGTGACGCCATTGCGGCGGAGTTCGCGAAGATGGTCCAAAATGTCGGGCTCGAGCCAAGGCTGGCCGGGTGCGCCGCTGCGGCTTTGAAAAACAAGACTCCAATCATGTAAGCCGACGGCCTCAGAAACGAGGCGCATCGTTTCCCGCAGTTGCTTCTTATAGTCGCTGGTCTCCGCCATAAAACACGGAATGCTATGCGCGGTAACAGCTACGCGGACGGCTTCTCTGTCTTCTGGTTCGAATAAGGCGAGAGCTTCGCGAACACGATCGGCGCAGGCGTGAATGAAACCCGGATGATTATAGAAGACGCGGATTTTGTCGACCTGAGGAGCGCCTTCGCCTACTTCTGCCTGGGCGGCCGCGATATTCTCGCGGTACTGCCGGCAGCTGGAGTATGAACTGTAAGCTGCGGTGACAAACGCGAGAGCGTGCTTGATGCCGTCAGCGTGCATCTCGCGCAGAGCATCGGCGAGAAACGGATGCCAATTGCGGTTCCCCCAGTAAACCGGCAGGCGCACCCCTACAGATGCGAGATCTTCGCGCAGCGCGGCCACCAGTTCGCGGCATTGATCGTTCAGAGGACTCTTGCCTCCGAAATGATAGTAGTGTTCGGCGACATCGAGCAGACGCTCGCGCGGGATGTTTCGTCCGCGCGTGACATTTTCGAGGAACGGCAACACATCTTCGCGTCTTTCCGGGCCGCCAAATGAAACGACTAGCACCGCGTCGTAACTGTTCATTCAAGTTTGTCCTTCACCGAACGCCGGCCACTTTGTGGAGCTTCAGCATGTTGGTCGAACCGCGAAGACCCACAGGCTGTCCAGCAACAAAGACAATTTTGTCCCCGGCGTGCACGAATTCGCGTTCTACCAGGGTTCTCTCCATCTGATTCAGCATTTGATCTGTGGATTCCATAGCCGGGGAAATAATCGCGCAGACCCCGTATGCGATAGATAGCTGTCGCGCGACTGCTTCGCTTGAAGTGAATGCGAAGATAGGCACCGGAGGACGGTAGCGCGCCAGCGCGCGGGCTGACGCTCCAGACGTAGTCCCAACAGCGATGGCAGCGACACCGGCAGTGCGCGCACAATGGTACGCCGCGCTGCTGATGATCTCGGGAATGCTGCTTTCGTGCTCGTTTGAAGGCACGATATAGCCTTTAGTTTTGAGCGAGGACTCTGTTTCGCAAGCGATGCGTGCCATGAGGCGGACCGCCTCAACTGGATATTTCCCGGCTGACGTCTCCGCCGAAAGCATGACCGCGCTGGTACCGTCATAGATCGCGTTGGCCACATCACTGACTTCTGCGCGCGTGGGCATGCTGTTTTCAATCATCGATTCGAGCATCTGCGTGGCCGTGATCACAAAACGGTTCCGGTCGCGAGCCTTTTCGATGATGGCCTTCTGAATGGCCGGCACCCGCTCGACAGCCATTTCGACTCCCAAATCGCCACGCGCAACCATTACGCCGTCGCACTCGTCCAGGATCGCATCCAGGTTCTGCCAGCCTTCCGGCTTTTCGATCTTCGCGATGATCGGCTGTCTGGCATCCACTTCCTCGAGCAAGTGCCGGAGGCGAAGTACGTCACGCGCCTGACGCACGAAAGAGAGCGCGAAGAAATCGACGCCCTGCTCGACGCCGAAATGCGCGTCCGAGATGTCTTTCTTCGACAGAGAAGGTGTGGTGACATTCACGCCGGGGAGATTGATGCCCTTGCGATCATTGACGTAACCCGCAACCACGACGCGGCAGCGTGCAGCGATGCCGTCGGTTTCCAGAACTTGAAGACGGACAGCCCCATCGGCAAGCAGGACGGGATCGCCGGGCTTCACATCACGCGCAAAATCCGGATAACTGGTAGAGGCGATTTCGGCCGTGCCCTCGACGGCCTGGGTCGTGATAGTGAACGGGGCGCCTTCGTACAGAAGAATGGGACCGTCGCGGAATGTACCGAGCCGGATCTTCGGCCCCTGCAAATCTAGCAATATGGCGGCGTTCCGATTGAATTCCGTCTCGAGTTTGCGAACCGCCTGCACGCGTCGCGCGTGATCTTCCTGAGTGCCGTGGGACGCGTTCAGCCGGAACACATCAACGCCCGCTTCAAACATTCTGCGAAGCACATCTGCCGAGTCAGTCGACGGTCCGAGTGTGGCAACAATCTTGGTAGCTCGCATGAATTTTTGGAAGAAGCGACCTGTACGCTACGATAGCGAAGGCTCACAGACTAAGGAGAGAGTCACTACACCCTCATTATGCCGCTTTACCAGGCGATCCTTTTGGGGATCATACAGGGATTAACCGAGTTTTTACCGATCAGCAGCACGGCGCACTTAACGATTATTCCGCGGCTGCTGCACTGGCAGGATCCAGGACTTGGGTTTGATATAGCGCTACATGTAGGTACGCTCGCAGCCATCTTGATTTTTTTCTTTCAGGATTGGGTACAGGTGATCAGCCATGGCCTGGGGTTCGCGTATCGCGGCACACGGCCAGATGAGAACAGCCGCAAGCTGCTCTGGTTTTTGATTGTAGGAACGATCCCCGCGGCGCTTGCGGGCGCAAAGCTGAACAAGTATGCAGAAGGGCCGTGGCGGAATTTCGTTGTGATCGGAATCGCGATGGTTGTGATCGGCATTGTGATGTGGATCGCCGACCGGTTCGGACAGGAGAAGAGCCATCTCGATTCGATGACGTGGCCCGATGCGCTGACGATCGGTGTTTTGCAGGCAGCGGCGCTGGTGCCGGGAGTTTCGCGCAGCGGGATCACGATCTCAGCGGCGCGTTTCCGCGACTTCAATCGCGAGGCCGCCGCGCGCTTTTCGTTCCTGCTATCGGCCCCGGTGATCGCCGGGGCGGCGGCAAAGGATGCGCTCGACCTGCAGAAGAACGGCGGCTTGCCGCCCGAGATGCGCCTGCCTTACCTGACCGGCATTGTGGTCAGCGCCATTGTGGGTATTTTGGTCATCGCATTTTTTCTGCGATTTCTGAGGCATAACAGCCTCTCATGGTTTGTCTGGTACCGCGTAATTTTTGGCATAATAATAATCGCTCTGGCAGTTTTCTTCCGCGTTGGGGGATGAACATCCTCTCGCCGTCCCGTCATACCCGGCTGAATGAAGCCGTCGGTATTCTTTTACTCTTGCTTGGCTTGGCGGTCTCGCTGAGCCTGATGTCGTACTCGCCGGCTGACCCGTCATGGGATACAGCCACAGGCGTGAACCATATCCACAACCTGCTCGGCATTTCGGGCGCGAAATGGGCTGATCTTCTGCTTCAAATCTTCGGAATCAGCGTGTTTCTGCTGCCTGTGCACATCTGGGCGCTCGGCTGGAAATGGGTGCGCTCTTCGCGCATCGAGAGCCCGTGGTTCCGTGTTTTCGGCTGCCTGGCGCTCTGGTTTTGTATTTCGACCGCCGCCGCGTTGTTGCCGCGGTCGTGGCACATCTTTGGCGTGATCCGGCCAAGCGGCATGTTGGGAATGGTGTTGGCGGACTTTCTGCTGGCGCGATTTGATTTCGCGGGCGCGGCGATTATCACGGTCGCGGCGGGAGTAGTGGCGCTTTATTTTGCGTCGACCTTCGAGGTTTCTACACTGACGCGGTGGCTGGCCGGACCGATCGCGTGGTGGCGCGGCGTGGTGGCGAGATGGCAAGCGGCGGCGAGTGCGCGACGGGAACGAGCACTCAAAAAGGCTGAGGCCCGAGCGGCCGAATGCGCCCAGCGCAGACAACGACGGCAGCCTCAAACGGAAGCCGCCGCCGGAACACAGGCAACGCGGGCGTCGCGGCGCAGCACGGCTGAGCACCCGCAGGACGATGTGGCGACCGACATTCCGGTACGGCCGCTGGCGGATGAACCGCCGTTCGATCTGGAGCCCGAAGCGGAGGAAGACGAAGATCGTGAGATTCCGATTCGCACTCTCGACTATCAGCCTAGCTCGCGAAATCTGAACGCTCCCGATCTCGAAACGCATCCCGCACCGCCGTTTTCAGAGCCGTTCACCCAGGCCCCGGCCGTGACAGCCAAACGGAAACGCTCCTATAAGCTTCCTCCGACAACACTGTTAAACGAAGTTCCGCCGGGAAGCGGTTACGACGGTTTTGAGCTGAAGGAGATTGCGAGCCGCATCAAATCGAAGCTCGAAGAGTTCAACGTACGCGGATCGGTAGTGCAAATCAACCCCGGGCCCGTAGTGACCACCTTCGAGTACAAGCCGGAAGCCGGCGTTAAGTACAGCCGGATCACAACTCTCAGCGAAGATCTCTGCCTCGGGTTGCAGGCCGAATCGGTACTGATCGAAAGGCTGCCGGGAAAGCCGACGGTGGGGATCGAGGTTCCTAATACACGGCGCGAAGTGATCAGCCTGCGGGCCATTTTGGAGTCGGACGAATTTCATGACTCGCCATCCAGGATGACGATTGCGCTCGGCAAAGACATCAACGGCCGCATTAAGGTGGCATCGCTCGAGACCATGCCGCACCTTCTGATCGCCGGGTCAACCGGCTCCGGTAAGAGCGTCATGCTGAATGCCATGATCATGTCGTTCCTATATAAAGCGACGCCGGACGAAGTCCGCATGATCATGGTAGACCCGAAGCGCGTAGAGCTTGGCATTTACGAAGGCATACCGCATCTGCTGACTCCGGTGATCACGGAGCCGAAGAAAGCGACGAATGCACTCCGGAATGCCGTGCTCGAGATGGAACGGCGGCTGAAACTCCTGGCCGCGCAGGGCGTCCGCAATATCGATCAGTACAACCGTAAGATGGCGCAGCTTCGGAAAGAGCCGCGAGGTCTTTTCGACGAAGCGGAAGAGAACGAACAACTGCAGCCGCTGCCGTATGTCCTCATCTTGATCGACGAGCTTGCGGATCTGATGATGCTGGAGCGGGCGAACGTGGAAGAGTGCATTACGCGCCTGGCGCAGATGGCTCGAGCGGTGGGCATGCACCTGGTATTGGCAACGCAACGCCCCAGCGTCGACGTGATCACAGGCTTGATCAAGGCGAATTTCCCGTCGCGAATTAGCTTCCGTGTCGCAACACGCGTGGACTCGCGCACGGTGCTCGACAGCATGGGTGCGGAACATCTGCTCGGCAAGGGCGACATGCTGTTTCTGCCGCCCGGATCATCGCGCTTGACGCGCGTACACGGCGCGTTCGTGACCGAGGCCGAGACGAATCAGGTGGTCGACTTCTGGAAACAGCAGGCGGCTCCGGACTACGACGAGAGCTTCCTGCTGACCCCGCCGTCTGAAAGCGAAGAAGCGGAAGAAGCCGACATTCCCGAAGGCGAGCAGGACCCGATGTATGAAGACGCAGTGCGTGTGGTGGTGGAGATGGGCAAGGCGTCCACATCCACGCTGCAGCGGAGATTGCGGCTGGGCTACGGGCGGGCAGCGCGGATTCTGGATCTCATGCAGCGCGACGGAATCATCGGGCCGCCGGATGGAAGCAAGCCGCGCGAGGTGTTGAAACGGCCCGACTGGCTGCGGGAGATAGAGGGGCAGTTAAGGTAACGGGCCTTCGTTAGAATGGGCCGTGGTTTCGCCGGACCGGATCTTCCTGCTCTCACCAGCAAAGGCCGGCGGCAGGCGATATTCCATGTTGCTGCGCGAGCAGGCGGATTTTGATGTTGCTCGCAGACTGCGCGAAGGTTGCGCCAGTATCGGCGAAGTCTACACATTCATTAGCGGTTTGTATTTTCGGGGAAAGATCGCGTATGCCGAGGCGTTTCGTGCGGCACTTGCAGGAATACCGCCCGTGCTGGTGATTGTGCCCGGGGCCGGCCTGGTTCCTCCCCATACCGTGATCGATCTCGAGCAGCTTCGCGCCATCGCGGATGTGCCGGTCGCCGAGGAGAATGCGATTTATCGAGATACGCTGCAGCGATCGGCGGCGACGCTCGACCGGCATGCAGGACCGGCATGCTCGTACGTTCTTTTGGGCAGCATTGCGAGTGGGAAGTACACCGGTCCCCTGCTCGAAATTTTCGGGGAGCGGCTGCTTTTTCCGTCAGACTTTATCGGGCGCGGGGATATGAGCAGAGGCGGACTCATGCTGCGATGCGCCCGTTCGGGAACTGAGTTGCCGTATGTCCCCGTGAAGGGCGCATTGCGGCATGGAGCGCGGCCGCCACGGTTAGAACCATGGCCGAAGCAGTAATCTTTGTAGGCCTGCAAGGTTCGGGCAAAACGACTTACTTCAAAGATCATT
>JAFAMM010000438.1 GCA_019233375.1 Acidobacteriaceae bacterium | reverse complement strand
CTAAAGCCGGTGAGCGCAGTCATCACGAAAACACAGCCTGCCGCCGCTGCGCCTGACTCGGCTGCTGCGCCGGTCTATACCATCGTGCGCGCGCCTGAGCTGTTTTATCGGGACGATACCCGGGTCGCTTTGTACACGGGCGGCGTTACGCTGTTACGGGAAAAGATGACCGTTACATCGCAGGAGCTGCGGGCGTTTCTCTCGCCGAAGAAAGACGATAACAGCAACGACTCATCGCTTGACCATGCGTTTGCAGACGGCAAAGTCCGAGTGTTCGAGCAGGTGACGGCGACACGCACGCGCGAAGGCACGTCGGAACACGCCGAGTATTACAGCAAAGAAGATAAGGTGATTTTGAATAGCGGCGCGCCGCAGATGACGGACAGCCAGAAGGGCATTACGAAGGGCCGCGAGCTAACGTATTTCAGCGGCGATGATCATCTGATCGTTGTGGGTGAAAAAAAGGATCTCGTTCAGTCACAGATGCGAAAGCATTAGTGCCGCACGCGCTAAAGCGGGGCGCGGCCTAAAGGCCACCCTCCGGGCGCGACGGCAAGCGGCTTCGCCGATAGATCACCAGGCCTGTAACGCCAACCATGGCGGCGCTGGCGACGGCGGTGAAAGACGCGCCGATCCCGCTGATCAGCGCGCCGGCAGGGAAATCGCCCAGCGGGCGCACACCCATGACAAGCAGCGAATTGAGGCTCATGACGCGTCCTCGCTGCTGAGGTGGGACGCGGGTCTGGAGAAGCGTCGATGTCGTTGAGCCGACGATGCTCTGAGAAGTCCCGAGCAGAAGGAGCGCGCAGAAGGTAAGGGGAACAGAAGTTGAGGTTCCGGCGACGGCCAGCGCTATGCACCAAGAGACCACAGCGGCACGAGCCAACGGAAGGCTGGCGGTGTGGAGGCTTCCCAGGATAAGCGCCCCGAGGACCGCACCGAAGCCCGCGGCCGCGAACAGAAAGCCGAGCGTGGATGCCGTGATGTGCAGCCGGCCGACGGCGAGGACCGGAAGCAGCAACGGGAGGGAAGGCCCGGCGAACAAAAGCATCCCATACAACGTGAGGCTCGAGAGCAGCAAAGAGTCACGCTGGACGGAGCGCAATCCTTCTTTGATCTGGCGGATCAGTTTCTCACGTCGCGGCGGGAGACCGGGCTTCGTCGGCAGGAGCGCCAGAGCGAAAATCACGCCGCCGAAGCTCAAAGCGTTCAGAAAGAAATCGGCGGAAAGGCCGATGTGGTCGATGATGAGGCCAGCCAACGCGGGACCTGCGACCGATGCTCCGTTGAATACCGCTGATTGCAGCGAAATCGCGTTCACCAGATCTTCTTGCGGCACGAGTGTTGAGATGAGCGCGGCCCGGGCGGGCTGATCGAAGCTGAGGATCACGCCCGAAAGAAATGCCATGCCGGCGATGACGGATACAGTTATGAGGTTCAGGAGCGTCAGGAAGCCTAGGGTGGTTGCAAGCAGCATGAGCGTAGATTGGCTTACGATTAGCAATCGCCGGCGATCGAGCCGATCTGCAAAGCTGCCGCCGACGAGCGCGAACAGAAAGAAGGCGGATGCCTGACAAAGCGAAACGCAACCCAGTGCGAAGGCTGAGCCGTGGGACAGCCGCAGAACCAGAAGACTCTGGGCGACGATTTGCATCCAGGTGCCGACGGACGAGACGAGAAATGCGATCCAGAGCGCGCGGAAAGGGCGGTTTCGGAGGGCACGAACGCTGGAGAGCCAAGCCCGGCCCGGGGCGGTTTTCATTGATACCGGCCAGATGGGTACGGGGCCTGGTGCGGGACACCCGCTTGAGGTATTAATATAGGTATAAAGGAGTATTGGAAATATGGAATGGTCTACCCCTGCTTTTGAAGAAGTCTGTTTGAGCTGTGAAATCGCGAGCTACGCAAACCCAGAGATCTAATCGCGGATGCACATCCGTGTTCTTGGTGCAGCCGCCGGGGGAGGGTTTCCGCAATGGAATTGCTCCTGCACCAATTGCCTGCGGCTGCGTCAAGGCCGGTTTCATGGACAGCCCAGAACCCAGGCACAACTAGCCGTTTCGACGGACGACGCGAGCTGGTATCTGTTGAACGCCAGTCCGGATCTCCGGTTTCAGATCGAATCGTTTCCACCGCTTCATCCCCAGGCAGCCTGTCTTCGGCATTCTCCCATTGCGGGCATCGTTCTGCCATCGGCGGAAGTCGATGCAGCATTGGGTCTTCTCCTCTTGCGTGAATCCCAGCCACTGACCGTCTATGCGACCAGCGCGGTCAGGCAAATCCTCACCGACGATAACAGTCTTTTTCAAGTGCTAAGGCGGCAACGTAATCAGGTCAAATGGATCTCCATGATGCCCGACGTGCCATTCGCGCTTCAGGATAGCGGGCTCGAATGCCTTCCGGTGTCCACGGATGGCGGTTTCCCCGGCTTTGTGCCCGAAGGAAGGCGGAAGGAACTGGATCCGAGAGAAGCGGTGCTCGGGGTGTTTTTGCAGCATCAAGGCCATCGCGTTGCCGTGTTTTCAGGCGCATCGCGGGTATGCCCTGATTGGCTCGAAGAGTTCAACCGGTGTGATGTCGTGTTCTTCGATGGAACATTCTGGTCGGACGACGAATTGATTCAGTTGCAGGGAAGCGGGAAAACAGCGCGGGAGATGGGACACCAACCCGTGCAGGAGACTGTAAGGGCGCTGGCGAAGATAACGGCGCGAAAGATTTTCATACACATCAATAACAGCAATCCGATACTCGACGAGGACAGCGAAGAGTTTCGGATGACACGCGATGCAGGATGGGAGGTCGCTTTCGACGGCATGGATCTAGTTGTATGAGCGGCGGCAAACTGCTCGCGCCCGAGGAACTGAAGCGAAAACTGCTCGAGATCGGGCCGGAGCGTTACCACCACAAGCATCCGTTTCACTTGCTGATGCACGAAGGCAAGTTGACGCGCGCGCAATTGCAGGCGTGGGCCTTGAACCGCTACTACTATCAGAGCCGGATCCCCGTGAAGGATGCGATCGTTCTTTCGCGCAGTACGGATGCGAGTTTTCGGCGGGCATGGTTGAAGCGAATTCTCGATCATGACGGCGCGGGTGACCATCCGGGCGGTATCGAGAAATGGATACGACTGGCGGAGGCGACCGGCCTAAAGCGTGAAGAAGTTATTTCCGAACGTAACGTGCTGCCCGGAGTGCGTTACGCGGTGGATGCGTATGTGGACCTCGTGTCACAGCGAACGTTCCTGGAAGCGGTTGCGTCGTCGCTAACGGAGCTATTTTCAAGAGACCTGATTTCGCTGCGGATCGACGCTCTGCGCGCGCATTATCCATGGCTCGAATCGGGGCTGGCGTACTTTACGGCGCGCTTGACGCAGGCGCCGGAAGATGCTGCGTTCGCTTTGGACTACGTGACGCGGAATGCGGCGAGTCGCGAGCAGCAGGAATCGGTGATCAACGCATTGCGCTCGAAATGCGATATTCTTTGGGCGCAACTGGATGCCATCTATTTTGCGTATGTCACGCCGGGATGGGCGCCGCCTGGGGTGCTCGCGACAGAGGTATGACAGCGCGCGAAGGGCGGCCGGTTTTGAAGCCGGGCTGCCGTTTGTCGGCCGCCGGCGATGTCCTGTTAATTCCTGAGGGAGCGCTCCGGCTGCAAGGGCCGGCTTCGCGCATCGTGGAGGCGTGCGATGGCACCCGGACCGTTGAGGAGATCGTGGCGACGCTTTTGAAGCAGTTTCCCGGGGCGGATGAGACGAAGGTGTCGCAGGAGACGGCTAGTTTTCTGAACAGGCTTTCCGAGCGCGGAGTACTCGAGTTCGTATGAGCGCCGCTCCGCAGGCACTGATCGCGGAAGTAACGCATCGCTGCCCGCTGCATTGCGTGTATTGCTCAAATCCACTTGAGATGCAGGCCGCAAGGAACGAACTCTCGACCGAGGATTGGAGCGGCATTATCCGGCAAGCCGGGCAGCTTGGCTGCTGGCATCTTCATTTGACGGGTGGAGAGCCGCTGCTGCGAAGAGATATCGGCGAACTGGTGCGCGCGGGGCGGCAATCCGGTCTTTACGTCAACTTGATCACCTCGGGACTGGGGCTTACACGGGAGCGTCTGCGGCTTCTGGTTGAATCTGGGCTCGATCACATCCAGCTCAGCTTCCAGGACAGCGAAGAAGAGGCGGCGAACATGTTTGCCGGAGTCACGGCGCATGCACAGAAGCTTCGGGTCGCGGAATGGATTCGCGAACACCGCATTGCCTTCACGGCGAACCTGGTCGTGCACCGGCAAAATATCGACCGTCTGCGTGAGGGAATCCGTTTAGCGGAGCAGTTGGGAGCGGACAAGCTGGAGATCGCGAACGTTCAGTATTATGGCTGGGCGATCCGGAACCGGGCAGCGCTCTTGCCGTCGCGAGAACAGCTTCGGGCGTCACTACCGGTGATTGAAGCGGAGCGCGCGCGCCTCTCCGGCAAGATGCGTATTGATTACGTTTTGCCGGATTATTACGCAAAATACCCGAAACCGTGCATGGGAGGGTGGGGACGTAGTTTGCTGCTGATTGATCCGGCAGGGCGCGCGATGCCGTGTCACTCGGCGGGCGTAATCCCCGGTCTCGAGTTCCCCAATGCGGCGAGAGAGCCGCTGCAAGCTATTTGGGAACAGTCCGCCGCATTTGAGCGGTTTCGCGGCGAAGAGTGGATGGAGGAGCCGTGCCGCTCCTGCGAGCGCAAGGAGATCGATTTCGGCGGGTGCCGCTGCCAGGCGATGCTGATCGCCGGTGATGCAGCGGCGACCGATCCGGTTTGCTCGCTTTCGCCACAACGATTCCTGGTTGACGATCTGATCGAAGGCGTTCACGTAGGCAAAAGTAACGAGCAAGAATGGGTGTACAGAATTGATCCCGTCGGGAGCCGCTGATCACAATGTTGTGGTAAGGACCCGTTAGAAACCGTAAGAAATTCCCATTGCAAATTGGCAGCGTGAATGAAGGTTTACGCCCGGCGCAATATGATTTGCAATCTGCGAAAGGCCGAAATCGGAATCGGTGGTTTATGTTGCAGAATTGCTATGCCAGAACCGAGGTGCAGTGTGCGCAGCGCTTGGCACCAATAGGAATGGTACTGAGACATTCGGGACACTGCTTGGTCGTGGGATCCGGAGGCGCCTGGCCGCGCTTTATGCGGGCGAGCAGCGCGTTCATCGGTAATACGACGAAATAATAAACCGCGGTGGCGATCAGAAGAAACGAAATCAAAGCATTGATAAAGTCGCCGATTTTGAATTTACTGTTGTTAACGGTGAAAACGATATTAGAGAAGTCCGGCTTGCCGACCACCGCAGCAATCAGCGGCGTAAGGAGGTCTCCTACCAGAGCCGTCACCACGGCTCCGAATGCCGCTCCCATGACGACAGCAACGGCCAAGTCAATCACATTGCCGCGCAACAAGAATTGCCTAAAGCCTTTCATCAGGTGTCCCTCCCAGGACGAGGTAGGTTTTTAAACAATACAAGTACTTATTGCATGACTCGCAACGCTTCTTCAAGAGCTTCGACGAAGAAATACTCTCCCCACATGACAGATTCGTCTATTCCCAAGCCTTTGTGGACGTGATAGACGCCGCCCTTGAGAACGCCTTCCCAGGCGGCATCAGCGCTCGCCAGATACTTACTCGAGAGAGTTCGTAGGATATGGATGGCGGTAGACCAATAGAAGTGACCTTTCATCGGATCGGCACTATGGCGGCAGAGCCGGAGCAGGCCGGCTGCGGCGATGGCGGCGGCCGAGGTGTCGACTAAGGAACGGTTTTCCGGAGGGGCATTGTAATCCCATGGCGGGACCCCGTCAGAAGGCGTATGCGTGATGTAGTAATCCGAACACGCTTCCGCGGTCTGAAGAAAACGAGGATCGCGGCTGTATTCGTAAGCCACAGTGAAACCGTACAGCGCCCAGGCGAGCCCACGCGACCAGCAGGAATCGCCGCGATAGCCCTGCTGGGTGGACTGGCGCAGAAACTCGCCGGTAGCGAGATCAAAAATTCCCTCGTGGGCGGTAGAGCCGTCGCCCCTGACCAGGAAACGGCGAGTGGTGACGCAGTGGCGCACGGCGATATCGCGAAGCTTCTTATCGCCGGTCTCGCGCGCGGCGTAAAAAACGATGCCGACGTTCATCATGATGTCGATGAAGATGGAATCCTCGGCGACGAATGACCGCAGGTACTGGCCTGTTTCATTGAAGCGCTGAGAAAGCGTTCGCCCGGCATGCACAACTACGTCCCGCAGCGCCGGCTCGCGCGTGGCCTGAAACCAGCGGAAGAAGGTAGACAAGAAGATGAAGCCGAGGTCGTGGACATCGGTATCGGCCTTGCGGCTTTCGAGCGGTTTGCTATAACGAATGGCCTGATCCAGCCAGAATTTCGCCTCGGGCCGGTCTGAAGAGTGGCGGTGAAAGATCCACATGATGCCGGGGAGAAAGCCGTCGCACCAGTGGGTCCAAGCCGGGCCTTCGTGCCGCCAACGCCCGCCGGAGGTGTACATGGGATAAAAATCCCGATGATTCTCAATCAGTCGGCGAACTTGCGTCTGCGCAAACGAAATCGTGTTTTCAAACAGCTCCCGGTCAGATTCGTAGATGAACTGGATCACTCAAGGCACCCGCGATCACATTATAGGGGCAGCTTTGGAATGCTCTGCTACCATCGGGGTGCATGGCAGCGAAAGTTACCATCGTGAACAACGGTCCCATCCGCCTGGAAGGTGAATTCACGATTCAAGACTCGGAAGGGAATTCTTATGGGCTTGGCGGCCGGACGATTATCTCCCTGTGCCGCTGTGGTTTGGCGGAGAACAAACCGTTCTGCGACGGATCGCATGGTAGGAACGGTTTCAGCTCACAGTGCAAAGCGCGCGACCTGGCTCCGCCTCAACCCAAGCTTTAGCACTGGCCGCCTGTAACGCGCACATGCGGCGAGCGCGTCTGCCTTTCAGGAATGCATGAGGAGCCATCACCGCGTCCCGTGATATCCGCGACTCTTCCCGAAACAGAGCATGCGCCCCAGCAGCGGGCCGCGGGCCGTCTGACGGAACTCGACATCCTGCGGGGGTTTTTGCTCCTGTGGATGACACTGACCCATCTGCCGACCAAGGCCAGCATCATTTCCAACCAAACCTTTGGGTTCGTCTCCGGCGCGGAGGGTTTCATCTTTCTCGCGGCGTTCATGATGGGGCAATTGGAGCATCGCATCGAGCAAAAGCACGGCTGGAGCGGCACCATGCGCGATTTGCGGAAACGCACCCTGCGCGTGTATCTGTACCACTGCGGCCTGCTGGCGATCGCGTTCACACTGGTCTCAGAAATCGGAGTGCGGTTTCAGCGCGAGGCGCTGATGAATCTGCTTTCGTACTATCACAGCAGCCCGAAAGAAGCCATCATCGCGGCAGTGCTGCTCGAATACCGGCCGTCGCTGCTGGATATTCTGCCGATGTACGTCATCTTTATGCTGTTGACACCGCTTGCGCGCGCGATTGCGCGGCGCTGGAGCTGGGATCCGGTGATTTACATCAGCATCGGCGTCTGGATCGCGGCGCAGTTTGGACTCCGCGGCTGGCTGTACCGGCAGGGCGATCTGTTTGGACTTTCCGTGCCGGAGACCTCGACGGGCGCTTTCGATCTATACGCCTGGCAACTGCTCTGGATGGTAGGCCTGGCGCTCGGAAGCATCTATGCCGATGTTGTCTCGGGCGAGGCATCGAGCGCGACGCGGCGCGAAGCCCACATTCCGGCGTGGGTGTTGAGGCTGAGCATCGCACTAGCCGTGTGTTTTCTGTGCCTACGCTATATGCCGCTTGACCGCTGGATGCAGCCGGATGTTTACGGCTGGCTAATCGACAAATGGCACCTGGGTCCGGCGCGCGTTATCAATTTCTCGGCCATGGCGATCGTGCTCGTGCGTTACGGAGCACGCATTGCGAATCTGGCGGTATTCAAACCTCTGGTGCTGCTCGGGCAGGCTTCGATCGAAGTCTTCTCGGTACACGTATTGTGTTGCATCGCAGGCGATGCGCTCAGTCATGAAGCCGATCCGAACCTGCCGTGGCCAGAACAAACCGTGCTGTTGATTGTGACGATCACGGCGCTCTTCGTAACGGGATGGCTGCGCAGGAAGAGTAAGGCGGCGGAGAAGAAAAGCCTGGAAGCGCCCGCTGCGGCAGGATCGCATTGAGGCGTCTTCTTGCGGCAACACTCATTGCTGCAGAATGCGGATGTCGTTCAGGTTGCGGTAGTCCTCCGCGTAGTCCAAGCCATAGCCCACAACGAACTCATCGGGTATCTGGAATCCGACGTATTTGACGGCAACCGGCGCGACACGGCGCTCGGGCTTGTCGAGCAGCGTGGCAATTTCGAGCGACTTGGGGCGCCGCTGTTCGAGCAGCCGCTTCAAATAGGTGAGTGTGAGACCGCTGTCAATGATGTCTTCCACTATGAGCACCTGATGACCTTCTATGTTGACATCGAGATCGCGGGTTAGCCTCACCTGACCAGAGCTTGTCTTTGCGTTTCCGTAGCTTGAGATGGCCATGAACTCGATGCGGATGTTGGGCCGTCTCAGCGCGCGGGCCAGATCGGCGACAAAGATAAACGAGCCCTTCAGAACGGATACCAGATAGATCGGCCCGGGGGCATAATCGCGTTCGATCTCTTCGGCCATCTCGCGGATGCGTGTCTGTATCTGCTCGGAAGTGATCAGAACGCGGTCAGCGGGCACTGCTGACAATCTTAGCCTGTGCGCTCAGCTCGCCATCCTTCCCCAGCTTCATCACGACAAGCGTCATATCGTCGTGTTGCGGCGCGCCGGCAACGAAGCGATCGGCTTCCGCCATGAGACACGGAATGAGATCGGCGGCGGTCTCGGAGGCGTGCGAGGCGATCGCCGGAATCAGCCGCTCCTCGCCCCATTCCTCATCATCCTTATTCATGGCTTCGCTAATGCCGTCGGTAAAGCCGACGAAGATATCGCCTGGCTCCATGGTGAGAGCGCCTTCCTGATAGGGCGCTTTAGGAAAAAGGCCGACCACCGGACCGCCGGTTTCGAGGCGAATCACATGAATGGTATTCTCGCCACTCCGGCGAAGCACGATGGGCGGATTATGGCCGGCATTCACATATCGAAATACCCGATTTTCACGATGAAACTGGCCATAGAAAAACGTGGCGTAGCGATTCACGGGAGTTGCGTCATAGACGAGTTGATTGACGTTCGCCATGAGCTGCGCGAGATCGCCCTGACCGATCAGCGCCTGGCCTCGCAAAGAGGCCTGCAGCGACGCCATGAGCAGTGCCGCTCCGATCCCTTTACCGGAGACGTCGCCGATCGCTATTCCCAGAGCGCCGTTTGGCAAGGCGAGAAAGTCATAGTAGTCGCCGCCGACGCCGAGAGCGGGCCGGCACGCGCCATAGTAATCGATGCCGGAGATGGGAGGCAGGCGCTGCGGGAAGAGCCGCTCCTGCACTTCGCGGGCAATCTCGATTTCGCGATTCAATTTTTCGCGCTGGGCGATCTCGGTCGCCACGGCCTTGGTGAGGCGGCTGTTTTCGAGAGCGAGAGCGGTCTGAACCGAAACTGAACGCAGGATCTGAACGTCGCTTGCCGAGTACGGTTCTTCCGAAAGCTTCTGTCCGAGACTAAGAATGCCCAGCAGCTTGTCTTTGGCCGTGAGCGGAAGCAGCAACTGCGCATGAATCGCTTTGAGGGTCAGCAACTCCATATCGGACGCCGAGTGAACCCAGTTGTCTTGGCGATCAAAGTTGATGCGCGCTCCGTTTTTCGATTCCCTGACGACCTCCACGGTCTTACAGTCGCCCGGCAAAGCGAGATCGGGTTTGTTCTCAAAGCCAAGGCAATATACCGGCTTGAACTCTTTGCCCTCGTTAATCAGGACCGCGAATTGCGGCACGTGCATGGACGCGGAGATCTGGCGCGCGACGGTATCGAGCATCTTGTCTTCGTCGACCATGCCGTGCACGCTCTCGCTGAGGTCTTCGAGGATCTTCTGGGAGTTGTATGCTTCACGGAAAAACTTGCGGTCGACCCAGACCATAAGGCGGCTTCTGGTTTTCCGGACCAGGAGTACTATGACCACAACGGCGATGACGTAAATCGTGACTTCGACGTCGCGATCGACATTCGGACCCAGCCTTTTCATGCCCGATCCGAAGAGATACTTGCTGAGCCCGAGGAGAATCGTGCCGGCGATCAGACCGAGCAAGAGGCGCAGGCCGCCCTTCGCGAGCGTGTAGCGCACGCCTTGCCGCAGGACGACACGTAAATCCATGGCGCGATCGACTACAACGACGTAGGCGAGAGTGAGGGGGAACAGGCAGAAGGGCAAAACGAAGCTGATGATGATCCATTCCGGCATGGACTCGAACGGCTTGCGGAAAACGAGAGAGTAGGCGATCAGGAGACCTAATGGGGTGAGCGCCACAAACGATCCCCAGAACAGAATGCGAAGACGCCGCCGGCTATCGCGGCTTTGTGCCTGGCCGCTCTTCGTCCCGATGGCAGCGAAGAAGAAGCTGATGCTGACGGCCATAGAGATGCTGATAATAGAGAAGCCCAACCTGGCGAGGGCCGGGACTGGCACGGCCGCGTAGCTGAAGTAGGAAGGAAGGTCGTTGAGCCAGATCAGGGCAAAGAGGACGGTCAGGGGCAGCAAAACGAGGCGCTTGATCCAGGGGCGGTTCCGGTCCCAGGCGAATTGTTCGGGGAAGAAGAGCGCGAAGCAGATCAGAACAATGGGGCAGGCAAGACCTCTGGCGAACAAGAAGGCGAGCCCGAAGAACTGGGCCCACGACGGGAAATCGAACCATTGGGCGGTCGCTACAACGCCCGCCAGGCCGAGCATCAAACCGAAGAAACTCAGCGCCCGCGCGTCATTTGGAAGAACAGCAGCGACATAGATGCCGGTAACGATGCAGAGCAGGGATATGCCGAGAAAAATGGCAGCGATGATCGAATCTTTCAGTGTCGGCGACCCGGGCCGCTCGGCCGGCGGTAAGTGAACGCTGCGAGCGGCGCCGTTCCGGCTTTCAACTTCAAGAATCCTTGCGGAATAAGCGCGCGCATTCCACTGGGAGTAGAATTCACGATCGCCATGAATGGGCCGCCCATCCAGAGCTAGGATGCGGTCTCCTTTCCGCAGACCGGCTTTACCCGAGACGTTGCTGACTTCGGCGACGGCGCCGTTCTGGAGAGTGAAAGGAACGTTGATGCGGCGGGCGGGATCGACGACCAGCTGGATCGCTACAACCGTGTACGTGACCTGGTACAGAAGAGTGATGGCGAAGAGCGGTATCAGCCACACATAATTGCGATATCTATGCGGGGTCGGTTTCATGCGGGCGGCTCGGAAGTGAAGGTACCACACCTGCCGGGGGGTCTACCAGTGCGCAGGAAGCCGCCGCGGCCTGAAGGCCACCCTCCACCGAAGCGGTGTCAGGACTGCAAGACGTGCTATTTAGCGCCCGGCTAGGTTCAAACGATTACTGCCGAGGCCGATGTGGATATGAGGAGCAGTGGCGGCTCCAGCCAGGGCGGATCGGAATGCCAGATACGGAATCTGCAGCCGTTCAAGGAAGCTTCGCAGCCATAGGCCTTCGGGTGAATCGGGGCTGAGCGCGACATCGACGCGATTCCGGTGATCGAGGCCCATGGAGCGATGCAGCACGGTTTCACCGACGGCACTGACGGGCAACGGGCGGCGGAAGCGGCTTTCGAAGGCAGCGGAGATCCGGGGCAGATCGGCCAGTTGAAAAAGACCATCGCCATCGTAGCGGATCACGACGGCACTGGTTGCTGCGCGGGAAAGGTTCTTAAGGCGCTGCTCGGTTTCGGCCATCTGGCGAAGTTCGTCCATGAGCTGGACACGATTTTGCGCTAGGCCGAGAACGCGTTTGCGTGCCTCCAGCTCATCCTGGTCTGCGGCGAGGTCGGAGCGCGAGAGGATCCCCATGGCAAGCAGCTCCTCGCGGTGTGCGAGAGTCTTCTGCTGGCGGTCCACCCGGTTCTGCGCCGCAGTGGTCATGGCGGCGGCCTGATCCGGCGTCATATCCTGGACTCTCGGCTGGCCGTATAGCGTTGCGGCAAGCACGGCTTCATCGCGCGCGTCCGACAGCTTGTCCTCTGCTTCGAGGAGGCGCGTTTTCGGCAGAACTCCTTGCGCCACAAGCGCCTGGATGCGTGAGACCTCTGCCTCCGCGCGATCGACCAGCGCGTTCGATAGCGTCGCAACCGTGGGGGCGGGTGTGTCGGCCGGCCGCGCCTGGGGGCAAATCCACAGCAGCGCAGGGAGCACCAAAGCTATAACCCGCGGGGCGCTTGCGGAGGATTTACGCATCTATTGCTACTGTAGTACGCTAGGCGCAGGAGAAAGTTTAGACGATTTCGCCACGCCGTTCTATCCCCGAACCGTCGCCAGAGGCGGCCGATATTCCCAACTGGCTATTGGCGGCCAGGGCGGCCGAATCAAAAAAAGCTGCCGACATCAGAATCCTTGATCTTCGCGACATAACGACCTTTACTGACTTCTTTGTTATCTGTTCGGTTGCGAATCCGCGGCAGGCGCACGCGGTGAGCGATGAGATAGCGAAAGAACTCAAGCGTATCGGCGAACTCCCGGTGAGCGTCGAGGGATACGACACCGCCGAGTGGATCTTAATGGATTACGGCGACTTTCTGGTACACATTTTCTCCGAGACCGCGCGCAGCTACTACGATCTCGAGAGGCTTTGGCGGCACGGTAAGATCGTGGAAACGCAGTTGCTCAGCGCGTAACACCTTCGGCATAGTACGGCGAGGCATGTCGCGTGCTTGACATCCTCACGCAAGTCCCGCAAGCTTTATAATCAAGTTACATAGATGGAAGGCCATCTTGTTGAAAGCTTTGGGTTGATGTTCCAGGTGCGCAGATGAGCTACTTAGGGGCGCTGACACCGCGTCACTTCGAAGTCTTGCACGCGATTGTTCACAATTACATCGAAACAGGCGAGCCGGTCGCCTCGCGGACAATAGCTCGCAAATATCCCATGAGTCCCGCCTCCATCCGCAACTTGATGGCGGATCTGCTGGAGCACGGGTATCTGCAGCAGCCGCACACATCTGCCGGTAGGGTTCCTACAGAGTCGGCCTACCAGAGCTACGCGAATACCTTGACCGGCAGCCGGGTGGTGCAGGCCGAGCTGGATCGTTTGCATGTCGAAATCGGAAGAGCAACGAGCGTGGAAGGGCGGATTGAGCGAGCGTCCAAGCTGCTGACGGAAATTACGCGCAATCTGGGCATTGCGGCCGCGATTCCGACCGAGCAGCAGACGCTCGATCAAGTAGAGCTGCTGGGGCTGCCGGACCGGCGCATTCTGATGGTAGTGATCACGCGCGACCGGATGGTGCGCAACAAAGTGATCACAGTCGATGATGATATTTCGTCTCAAGAGCTTACGTCGATCCGGAACTACATCAATTACAATTTCAGCGGTTGGGTTCTGGGGAACATTCACCGGGAATTGAAGCGCCGGCTGGACCTTGAAAGCGCCGCCTATGACGCCATCTTGCGGCGGGTGAAGGTTCTTTACGCTAAAGGGCTGCTGGAGCTGGGGTTGACGCCGGAGATTCATTTCGACGGCGCCGAGAACCTGATAGGGCTTGACCTGCATCTGACCCGCGAGCGGATGCGGGAGCTGTTCCGGGCGCTTGAAGGGAAGAAGCGGATTTTGCAGTTGCTCGAACGGTTCCTCGAGTCGCGGGAGGGCGGCCTGGCGATTCAGGTAGGCCTTTCCGACGTTCACCCAAGCATGAGCGAGCTTTCGATGATCGGCGTTCGCTTTGGACTTCCGAACGGAACGGAGGCGCATCTGGCGGTGCTCGGGCCGATGCGAATGAACTACAGCCGGGCGGTCTCGGCCGTATTGCACGTGGGAGAGGCGTTCAAAAGCACCATCATGTAGCCGCTAAGGCTGCGCTGCGTTTGCATCGGTTTTTTCAGAGTGTTCTAATAGAGGTGTAGCGTCGATGTAAAAAGTGGGCCAAACGCCCACTTTTTTATTGCGCTCGGGAAAGTACGATGCCAGCGGCACACGAGACGGGATTGGTGGAGCGGATCACCGAACTGGGCGAACGCGCCGCTGCGGGAACGGGAATCGAGATCGCCGAAATTCAGCTGCGCGGATCAGGCAAGGCCCGTCTGCTACGAGTTTATATAGACAAGACGGGCGGCGTGACGCACGGCGACTGCGAGCTGATCTCTCAAAGGCTCGGGAAGCTGCTGGACGACGGAGATGTGATGCCGGGCGACAGTTACACGCTCGAAGTCAGTTCGCCTGGAGTCGAGCGGAAGCTTTCGAAGCCGAGAGACTTTGAGCGGGTGGTCGGGCAGAAGGTGCGGCTCGCGCTGCGCCAGCCGCTCGACGGGCAGACCCGCCTCGAAGGCAAACTCGTTCATTTCGGAAACGGAGTGCTCGAGCTTGAAGTCGCATCTGGAGAGCGGATGCGCGTTCCCTTAGATCAGGTACAAAAAGCCAACCTGAAGTTCGAGTGGTAAGCGCCGCAAAGTTCTGAGCGTCCCGGAATCCAGTTTGAAGTTTTGAAAGGTTTTTTGACGTGGCTTCTATCTATCAGTCCATTGAGATTCTCAGCAAGGAGAAGGGCATTGATCCGCAGATCGTGCTGGACGCGGTAAAGGACGCGATGCTGGCCGCCGCACGCAAGCACTTCCGATCGACCGAGGATCTGGTCGCCGACCTGGATGAGACGACGGGCAATATACAAATTTACAGCTTGAAACAGGTAGTGGAAGCGGTGGAGGACCCAGTTAAGCAGATCAGCCTTTCGGCCGCCCGAAAACTGGATCAGGAAGCCGAGATCGGCAACGAGATCCGGATCGCCAAGCCGACCGAAGCACTAGGGCGTATCTCGGCGCAGACTGCCAAGCAGGTGATTCTGCAGAAAGTTCGCGAAGCCGAGCGCGATACGGTGTTTTCTGAATTTCAGGGCCGCCAGGGAGAGCTGGTGAATTGCGTTATCAAGCGGCTGGAAGGGCAGGATTACATCGCCGACATGGGCAAGACGGAAGCGCGCTTGCCGAAAAAAGAGCAATCCCGGATTGAGAACTTCAGTGTGGGCGATCGCGTCCGTTGCGTGATCAAGGGCGTGGAACGCGGCGGCAAGAATTCAGGCGTCATCGTTTCGCGTGCCGCGCCGGAACTGGTGATGCGGCTCTTTGAGCAGGAAGTGCCGGAGATTTACGACAATACGGTAGCGATCAAGGCCTGCGCGCGCGAGGCCGGCGAGCGGACGAAAATTGCGGTTGCCTCACGAGACCGCGATGTGGATAGCGTGGGCGCCTGTGTCGGCATGAAAGGCATGCGGGTGCAGTCGATCATTCGCGAATTACGCGGCGAGAAGATTGACATAATCGAGTACTCGGACGATCCGGTACAGTACGCCACCAAGGCGCTGAGCCCGGCGAAGATCTCGCGGGTAACCATTATTGACGCGGGCGAGAAGCACATGGAGGTGGTAGTAGACGATCTACAGCTATCGCTCGCGATCGGCAAGCGCGGGCAGAACGTGCGGCTGGCGGCCAAGCTGATCGGCTGGAAGATCGATATCAAGAGCGAAGAAGAGAAGCGCCGCGAACTCGAAGCGCGCATGCCCGACATGGTGATTTCGGGCGCGCCGGTATCGGTGCTGATCGACTATGCGCTGGATGAAGGCATTGTCGAGCAGCTGGTGGGTGCGGGAATTGGTACAGTAGAGCGGCTCGGCTCCATGACTCCGGAGGAATTGGAGTCAATTCCGGGTATCGATGAGAACACGGTGGAGCAGATACAAGCGGCCGTTGTGGCTTATTACAATCAGTACGACGCGGAACAGGCCGGCAGCCCGGAAGATGAGCGGGCGCCGGCGGATGCGGAGTCTATCGAAGAGGCGATTGACGAGAGTACGCTGCGAGACCAAATGGAAGGAAACGGCGATCTCGAAACCACGACGGCATTCGAAAGCATCGAAACAGGGGTGCTCGAGCGCGACATTGCAACACATGAAGCAGCCCTTCTCGAGGAGAGCGACGAGGGCGAGGTATTGGATCTAGGCCGGGTGGAGGGGTTATCGGGTGCGCCATCGGCGCTTCGTAACTTCGTGCAATCAGAGAACATCCGGGAAGACGACCAATCTGATACCATTGAAAAATCGGGTCACGAGTGACAAATTGAAGTAGGTGAAGGAGTTATTCAAGCAGTTTCTTCTATGAGCAAAGTCAGGGTCAACGAGCTGGCGCGGGAACTTGAAGTAAAACCCGGCGTCATACTCGAGCTGCTGCCCGAGTTGGGCGTGCACGAGAAGAAGACGCATTCCAGCTCGCTAGACGACGATGTAGCCCTAGAGCTGCGGCGGCGGCTGGGCGGCTCGGGGGGTAGCTCTCCGCGAGCGGCCGAGGCGACCGAGTCCGGACGTAACGGCGAGCCCAGCGGCCCCATGCAGCAAGCGGCATCATCTGCGATGCCGGCTGCAGTTCGACCTCCGATCAGACCGCCCGTCCGGCCGCCAGCGCTGGAAACAACGCTGTCAAGTGACCAAGAGGCGGCCGCGCGAATCGGACCGCCGGCAAGTCCAGTGCAGCAGTCTTCAACGATTGATATGCCGCCAGAGCACGCTGTCTCTGAACCGGCTAGCGCTGCCCCGCAGCTACCGGTCGAGACGGCGAACCCGGCAACGGCAGTCGCAAATCAGGCATCGGGGGCGGAGCAAACAGAACAGCGTCCAGCACCCACATTCAGGCCCTTGCGCCCGCCATTAGGCGGCGGTACCGCGATCCATCCTCCATTGGCATCGCCCGGACAGGGCGGCGGCAATCGAAACATAGCGATCCCGGCACGGCCGCTGCCACCGCAAACTCCGCGCGTGGGCCCCGCAACACCGATTCCGCCATCGCTTGCGGCCAGACCGCTACCGGCCGAGCCAGCACGCAGCGCGCCTGCGCCGGATCGCCCGGCGCGGCCGGCTGTCAATCCTGGTACGCGTCCAGCCACACCCGCTGCGCCCACCGCTCCGATGACGGCGAGAATGCCGCAGGTGCCTACGCACGTGGTGGCTCCCGGAGCTCCGGCCGCGCCAGCCGCTCCTTCGGCGTCCGCGGGGGTCACGCCGGGATCCCCGATGCCGGGACCGGCACGGCCGCTTCCGCCGCGCCCGGCCAGCACAGGCTTAACACCGGGCGCGCCGATCGCGCCGCGTCCGGCCGCACAGCGCCCGACTTTGGCGGGACAGCCTGCCGCGCGTCCGGTTGTACCGCCGCGCCAGGACGTACTGCAGCGGCTGAAACAGCAGGCAAGGCCGTCGCCCGCAACGCCTGCGATGCCCCGTCCGGCAGCACCGACTCCAGGCCGCCCTGCGCCCGCCTCGGGTCCGGGCATGTATCGCGGTCCGATTCGTCCGGGGCAGCCGATGATGCGTGGGCCCGGGCAGCCAGCAGGCCCAGGGCAGCCGAATCTGAGACGTCCGGGCGGCCCGCGGCCGATGCACATCACCAGCCTGCGGCCGGAACCGGCGACACTACCGACCGAGCAGCAGCGGCGCCATCAGGCGAAACCGGGCACCCGGCAGGTCGCGCGCAAGCGTGAACTCGAAGAGGGAAATCTTCGCGAGCGCGTTTCGAAGCGCACCATGGTGGCCGAGCCGCCGCCCATCGATCGCGAAATCACGGTGGCAGAAGGCATTACCGTGAAGGAACTGTCCGAGAAACTGGGCGTTAAAGCCAACCTGGTGATCAAGAAGCTGGTCGAAAAGAAGATCTTCGCGACCATCAATCAGACTTTAGACGTGAAGCTGGCCGAAGAGCTGGCGCGCGAATTCGGCGCATCGACGAACCAGGTCAGCTACGAAGAAGAGGCGACGCAGGACATTGAGCTTGCCGAGGAGCCTGCCGATCTGTTACGGCGGGCGCCGGTGGTGACTATCATGGGCCACGTCGATCACGGCAAAACGTCTTTGCTGGATGCCATTCGGCAGACCAATGTGGCGGCACGAGAGGCCGGCGGCATCACGCAGCACATCGGTGCTTACTACATCGAAAAGAACGGCCGCAAGATTGTTTTCATCGACACCCCCGGCCACCAGGCATTTACGCGTATGCGTGCGCGCGGCGCGAAAGTCACCGATATCGTCGTGCTAGTGGTTTCGGCTGACGATGGCGTCATGCCGCAGACGATCGAAGCCATCGATCACGCGCGCGCGGCCAGTGTGCCGATTATTGTCGCCATTAACAAGATCGACAAGCCGGACGCTCAGCCGGAGCGTGTGAAGCAGCAGCTTGCCGACCGCGGGCTGCTGGCGGAAGACTGGGGCGGCGACGTGGTGATGGTCCCGGTATCCGCGAAAACGGGGCAGAACCTCGATCTCATGCTCGAGATGATTCTGCTGGTGGCGGACATTCAGGATCTGAAAGCGAGTCCGAACCGGCCCGCGCTGGGTACGGTGCTCGAAGCCAAGCTCGACAAAGGCCGCGGCCCGGTGGCGACCATGCTGGTTCGCAATGGCACTTTGCATGTGGGTGACTTCTTTATCTGCGGCGCGCTGTTCAGCAAGGTTCGCGCGATGTTTGACGACCGGGGCAACCCGGTGAAAGACGCCGAGCCGTCCATGCCGGTCGAGGTGATCGGCCTCGAAAGTCTGCCGGAGGTCGGCGATTCGTTCCAGGTGGTGTCGGATACCTCGAAGGCCAAGCAGATCGTTATCTACCGCGAAGCGAAGGCGCGCGACGCCGCCATGGCGAAAGGCGCGCGCGTCGCTACGCTGGCATCGCTTACCGAGCAGTTCCGCGAAGGGCAACTCAAAGATCTTAATCTCATTATCAAGGCCGACGTGGGCGGTACCGCGGAAGTGCTGTCCGATACTCTGCAGCAGCTATCGAACGAGAAGGTGCGCGTACGTGTGCTGCGTACGGGCGTCGGGGCGATCACCGAAGACGACGTGCTGCTGGCATCGGCATCCGAGGCGCTGATCATCGGCTTCAATGTACGCGCCGATAAGAACGCGCAAGCAATGGCTGAGCACCAGAAAGTGGAGATCCGGCTGCACAGCATCATTTACGAGCTGATCGATGAAGTGCAGCGGGCGATGACGGGCCTGCTCGAGCCCGTCTATAAGGAAACGATCCTGGGTCACGCCGAAGTTCGCGAGACGTTCAAGATCAGCAAAGTGGGCACGGTAGCAGGCTGTTACGTAGCGGACGGCGTTATCCGGCGCGATACCCAGTTGCGCGTCATCCGCGATGGCGAAGTGGTTCACACGGGCAGAATTGAAGCCCTGAAACGCTTCAAGAATGATGCCAGCGAGGTCAAGAATGGCCTGGAGTGCGGCATCTCGCTCACGAACTATAACAACGTCCACATCGGTGATGTGCTCGAAGCGTTTACGATGGAGCGCATCGCTCCGGAATTACCCGCGCCCCAGCCGGTGTAACAGATCAACGGCCGCGTTCGATTCGCCTCCTGATGAGCGCGGCCTTTTTTCCGCATGCCCGTTATCGGCGTTCTGACGCTTGATATATATGTCGAGAGCTCGCACTCTCTGAAGGAAAAGCGGCACGTCGTGAAGAGCCTGAAGGATCGCCTTCGAGAGCGCTTCAATGTGGCGGTTGCCGAGATCGATCATCTGGATTCCTGGCAAAGCTCAGTGGTTGCGGCCGTGACGGTATCAAATGACCGCGTGCATGCCGAGCAAGTGCTGCAGGCGGTGGAGTCGCATGCCGCCGGGTTGCTTGGAGGAGCGCTCGCGGGCAGTAATGTGGAGTGGCTGTAAGCCGCCGAGCGAGAGGCCTCCCGCCTACCGCTTACACTCGAAGTTGGGGGCTCCGAATGGACAATCACCGAGCAGAACGAGTCTCAGAAGCACTGCGGGAAGAACTGGGAGAAATGATTGCCTATGAACTCTCAGACCCGAGGATAGGTGACGCGACAGTCACCGAAGTTCTGGTTTCGCCGGACATGAGGCATGCGCAGGTCCGGCTGCATCTCGGCAACAATGCGAACGAGCAGGAGACGATTCGTGCCCTGGAGGGCGCGCGCCACTTCCTGCGAAGGCAACTGGCAGAGCGCCTGAATCTGTTTCGCGTTCCGGAGCTGCACTTTGAAGCGGATGTCGCCGTGAACGGCGGGGGCCGGATGGAATCGCTTCTTAAGCGGATTCGCCGCGGACGCCCGCGCGGCGAGCAAGCGCAGCAGACGTAGTACTTTCCAATCCGCTGATCATTACTGTTCGGTGGCGAGCCGACAGGGGAAAACCGCGCCCTGACGGTACACTCTGAGTATTCAAAAGATGAATCCGTATTGTCGCGGTACCTCAGCAGCGAATCTGGAGGCCGGATGCGGTTGCCTCCCGTAGGTGGACGATTCCTGGATGCTTGCAGGCGCAGAACGACCGATGTGCGTCCGGTCTGGTTCATGCGTCAGGCCGGCCGCTATCTGAAGCCATATCGGGAGATCCGGTCTAAACACACCATTCTCGAAATCTGCAAGCGTCCGGAGCTGGCGGCGGCGGTCACGCTCCAGCCGGTGGAAATTCTCGATGTCGATGCCGCAATCATCTTCGCCGACCTGCTGTTACCGATTGAACCGATGGGCCTGAAGCTCGATTTCATTGCGGGCGAGGGACCACAGATCGAGAATCCGATCACACAACCGGAAGATATCGACGACCTGTCAACCAGCCGGACGGATGATCTTGGGTATGTCGGGGATTCCATCCAGCTCGTCACGCGCGCCCTGGGCGGTAGAGTGCCGGTGGTTGGATTCGTCGGAGCGCCGTTTACGCTGGCCAGCTACATGATCGAAGGCGGCCCGTCGAAAACTTTCCTTAAGACCAAAAAACTCATGTTCGCGAACGAAAGCATGTGGCGCCGGCTCATGGGGAAGCTAGTCGATGTGCTGGGTGATTTCGCGGGCTTGCAGGTGGGCGCCGGCGCGCGCGCCGTTCAGGTTTTCGATAGCTGGGTGGGAGCGTTAAGCCCGGAAGACTACGTCCGCTACGTGCAGCCGTATTCGCGGGCGCTGATTGAACGTATCCGCGGAGGCGGCGTGCCGGTGATCCATTTCGGAACAGGCGCGGCAGGCTTTTTTCGCGAGCTACATACGGCCGGGGGAGATGTGATCGGAGTTGATTGGCGGATCAATATCGATCAGGCCTGGATGGATATCGGGTACCGATCCGCGATTCAGGGCAACCTGGATCCGGCGGCGTTGTTCGCGCCGCTTCCTGAGTTGAGGACTAAAGTGCTCGACCTGTTGCGGCGTACTGGAACGCGGCCGGGGCACATCGTAAATCTCGGCCATGGCATTCTTCCGGAGACGCCGGTGGAGAACGTCAAAGCGGTTGTGCAGATTGTTCGCGAGTTCCACAAATAGCTTGTGGCGGCGCGGGTCATCATTATCGGCGGCGGCGTCTCGGGTCTTTCCACGGCTTACTTTTTGGGAAAGCTCGGCATCGCCTCACTGCTGGTAGAGAAGTCTGAACGGCTCGGGGGCCTGATCAAGACAGACGTGGTCGATGGATGCCAGCTGGAAGCAGGGCCAGACAGCTACATAGCGTCGAAGCCGGCCGTGACTGAACTTGCGCAGGAACTCGGGGATCTGGGCCGCGAGATCATCCCTTCGAACGACAAAGCGCGGCGCGTGTTCATTCGCAGGCACGGAAGAATGATTCCAATGCCGCCCGGCATGGTCTTCATGGTGCCCAGCGAGTTGAAGCCAGCTTTCGAATCGCCGCTCTTTAGCGTGCAATCGAAGTTGCGTTTTTTGACGGAACGGTTCGCGCGGCCCCGGCGCAGGAACAAAGATATCAGCGTTGGCCAGCTTGTAAGAGAGCACTTTGGTGAAGAGATGCTGGATTATGTCGCGGAGCCGCTGCTGGCGGGAGTTTACGGCGGCGATGCAACGGCTCTGAGCGCGGCCAGCGTGCTTCCTCGCTTTGTCGCCTACGAAGAGAAGTATGGAAGCCTGATAGCGGGGGCGCGAGAAGAACGGCGCGCACAGGGGAGCCATGCGGGCGCGATGTTCCAGTCTTTTCAGGGGGGAATGCAGAGTCTTACGGATGCGCTGGCCGCGGCAACGCGAGCGCACACAGAGATTTGCCATGGGGAAGCCATTCATGTGAGTCAAAGTGAAGACGCATGGCAGGTCGAGACTACGATTGGCAGCTTCGCCTCGCGCGAGGTCGTTCTGGCTTGTCCTGCGCACGTAGCGAGCCGGCTGCTCAGGGGAGCGGTTCCAGTCGTAGCCGGCGAACTCGCCGGCATACCATACTCCTCCGCGATTCTTGTCACGCTGGTGTTCGAGCGTGCCTCGATCAGCCATTCATTGAACGGATTTGGATTTCTTGTTCCGCGGCGAGAGAGGAACACAATCGCGGCGGCTACCTGGATCAATACAAAATTCCCTTCGAGAATCGCCGACGGGCGGGCAGCGATCCGCGCCTTCATAGTCGGTGAGCAGGCTACCCGATTGCTGCCCCGAGAGAACGTGGAACTGCTTTCTCTTGTCCGGCGCGATTTGTCGCAGTTCATGGGGGTTGAGGCGGAGCCGCGCTTCGCAACGGCTCACAAATGGCCGGACAGCATGCCTCAGTATGTTGTCGGCCACAACGAACGACAGCAGAGACTTAGGGCTGCGCTGGAGCAGCATCCTGGCATTCATCTGGTGGGCAACGCTTACAGCGGGGTGGGAGTGCCGGATTGCGTGCGTATGGCGAAAGACACTTCTCTAGTAATCCGGTCGCGGATCGCCGCGTAAATAACGGCCGGTTAATAAAGTTTCACGTAATCGCGAAATGACACCCTGTCGTCCTAATCGGAGTCGCATTTTGTGTGCAAGGTTGACCGTATTACTCGTCTTATTACCGAGCGAACGTCCGCATCGAAAAAAGAGAACGAGAGTAAGAGGAGATTGAAAACATGAAAGTGTTGGTAGGAGCGCTGCTCGCCGCGCTCGTGAGCGTGCCTGCAGTTGCGCAGAGCAAAGTAGACAACCGGCTGCAGTCGGCAACCGACGTACTGACGGCGATGATGAACGCCAATGACAAGGGGATACCGCAAGATCTATTGAACAAGGCGACTTGTGTGGTAGTCGTCCCAAACCTGAAAAAAGGCGGCTTTATTGTCGGGGCCGAATACGGGTCCGGCTTTTTCAGCTGCCGTAAGTCAAGCGGGGTCGGCTGGACGACGCCTGGGGCACTGCGAATCAGCGGCGGTAAGTTCGGGCTTCTTATCGGGGGAGCAGAAACTGACGTCGTGATGCTGATCATGAACCAGCGTGGCATGGAACACCTGCTTAGCGACAAATTCCAGATTGGCGGCGAAGCGTCCGCGGCGGCCGGTCCGGTTGGGCGTGATGCGTCAGCAATGACGGACGCCGAAATGCATGCTGAGATTCTGACCTATTCGCGTCAGCGAGGTATCTTCGGAGGTCTGGATATCACGGGTGCTGCCGTAACCACGGACAAAGAAGCTAACAGGGCGCTTTATGGCCGGGAATACACCAACAAGGAAATTGCGGCCGGCGTGGTTCCGACGCCGCCTCCGGCAAAGCCGTTTGTGCACACTTTGGATCGTGAATCTTCCCGCAAGTAGCCCAGCCTGGAAAGAGAAAAGCCTGCCCGCCGAGGGCAGGCTTTTTCCATCGAGAGCGACAATATAGGGGTTGAACTCTCATAATTCGAAAATCCGCGTGGCTTTGCTGGCAG
>JAFAMM010000395.1 GCA_019233375.1 Acidobacteriaceae bacterium | reverse complement strand
CACAGGTGTCGCGCGGCTGATGCTAAAGACGCTTATCCCGGATTCGATTAACGGGCCGGCCACCATGGAAGGCGTTTGCCGCGGACGGGTACAATTCCCCGGCCTGGATCGCTCGGGAGACCCCGTACGCATCCGCACGGGCGCTACAGTGGTTTCCGTAAAGCATGAGGGAAACCCGGAAACAGCGCAGCGAGTGCTGATTGATTACACGAAAGACGGCCGCGTATATCGGGTGCGCGCGAAGTCCGTGATTATGGCAGGCGGGAGTTGGACAACGAAGCATGTTGTGCGGGACATGCCGGAGGTTTGCAGCGCAGCATACGGGCAGTTCCATCGGGCACCCTGCCTGATGGCGAATGTGGCGGTCCGAAACTGGCGCTTCCTTTACAAACTCGGACTGACTGAATGCCAGTGGTTCGAAGGAATCGGAAACTACATCACAATGAGGAAGGTCGCCACACTCGGCACGGATCCGGCAACGATCAACGCGGATACGCCGACCGTCATCAATTTGAAAATTCTGTTTTCGTACCCGGGACAAACGCTCGAGCAGCAAACGATCCGAGGGCGCGGAGAACTGTTATCAACGTCGTTCCGGGAATATGAGCGCCTGATTCGCGAACAGTTCCAGATGCTTTTCGCGCGCTCAGGATTTGACAGCAAGCGGGACATCGCCGGTATTATTCTGAACCGCTGGGGACACGCCTATTTGAGCCCGCAACCGGGATTTTTCTTCGGCTCAAACGGGAGGCCGGGCCCGGGCGACGTGATCCGGAACCACCCCTACGGCCGGATTGCGTTCGCAAACTCCGATCTGTCAGGCATCATGGACCACCGGATGTCAATACTGGAAGCGCGCCGTGCGGTACAGCAGATCGCATCAAGGGTAAACGCGTAATCGGCTCCTCCTCGGAAATATGCTCAGCCGTCTGAATGGCTGGTTCGAGGGTTAGCTGGTTAGCTTGTTTCGCAAGCGTTCCAGGCGTCGAATAAGGGCCCCGTTGCCGGGCCGCACGGAACGGCGTCTTACTCGTACCGCAGGGAAATGACCGGGTCCACTCTGGTGGCCCTGCGCGACGGTAGGTAACAGGCAGCAAGGCCCACAAATCCGAGCACGAGCATCACGGAGGCGAGTGTCACGGGGTCGTAAGTTGCCACACCCCAGATCTGGCTCTTGGCCAGTTGCAGAAGAATGAGCGACACGATGAATCCCAGGCCGATGCCCGCAAGGATAAAGCGCATTCCCACGCCGATGATCAGATTCCGCACGCTCGCGGTGGTCGCGCCAAGCGCCATCCGAATTCCAATCTCGCGGTTCTGCTGGGATACCGTGTAGGACACAACGCTGAACACGCCAATACTGACGAGAATCAGACCGATACCCGCGAACACCGAAAAGATCTGCAAGACAAAACGCGGCTGGGCATACTCGAACTTGTCGAGTGCCAGCTCCATGGTGCTGGTGTCTTGCGGATGAAGGCTCTTGTCGAGCGTCAAAACAGTGCCATCGAGCTGCTTCACAAGCGGAGCCGGATTGCCGATCGCGCGAATATACACGATGTACTCCCCGAACCCTGCGATTGTGAGGGGCGCATATGCTTCGGGCTGAACGTCCTGTTTTACGCCGTTATTCTTAACGTCAGACGTGACTCCGACGATCTCAAACCAGGGATTGTCGACCGGCTGCGGGGCGGTTTTCAGCCGGACAAGCTCGACCTGCCGGCCCAACGGATCCTCGTTGGGAAAATACTTCTGCGCCATAGCGTGATTGATTACGACGACCTTGCGCTTGTTCGCAACATCGTCTTCGTTCAGGAAGCGGCCCCGGAACAGTCGAAGCCCTAGAGTCGGAAAGAAGTGCGAGTCAACAAAACCCATCTGCCCTTTACACTTTTCAGAGCGTGTCTCGCCGGCGATCTCAAAATCCGTGTTGATGCCTCCAAAGGGAGGGAAATCCAAGTCACCCGACGCATTCGATACTCCCGGTAGGGCTGATAGACGCCGTGTCAACTCCTGAATCAGGCGAGCCTGCTGTTCTGTGGTTTTGTATTTCTTGCCGAGTGCCAAGTCGGTGACTACGAGATGCTGCGACTGGATGCCCAGGTCCATCTGCACCTCGCGGAAAAAACCGCGCAGCATCAGGCCGGCGCCGGTCAGCAATACCAGGGAAAGAGCCACCTCAGAGATGATCAGGGCGTTGCGCAAACGCCCGCGCCGAAAGCCGCTGTTTCCGCGTCCACCGGCTTTCAGAGGCTCGCTCAAATTCCTGCTTAGTGACGCGAGCGCCGGCACAGTGCCGAACAGCAGCGCCGTCATCACCGCAACGCAGATCGTTGCGGCGAGAACGCGTGGATTGAGGCTAATTGCAGCTTCATCCGGGAACGTAAATGGCGGAAGAGCGGCAATGAGGGCTTTCAATCCGAGGACCGCAAACAGACAACCAAATGCCGCGCCGGCTAACGCGAGCAGCAAGCTTTCAACCAGCAACAGGCGTGCGATGCGCCAGCTTCCCGCGCCAAGCGTACTCCGCACGGCGAACTCCTTCTCACGGCCTGTTGCCTTAGCCAACAGCAGATTGGCCACGTTGGCGCAGCCGATCAAGAGAAGCAGGCCCACAGCACCCAGCGCAGTGAAGAGCGTCTGACGAAATTTTCCCACCACGTTATCGGCCAATGTAATCACACGAACGTCGAATTTCTTAGGATAGTTTTTCGGGTATACCTTCGCGAGGTGCTGCATGAGGATGCGGAGCTCCGGTTGAGCAGTCGCGGGTGTCAGCCCCGGCTTCAGGTGACCAAGGAAGAAGAAATAGTCGGCGGTTGGATCGGTATCGGCACGGTTGATGGTAGTGAGAATCCAGAGATCAGCGCCCCAGAAGGCAAATCGCTTGGGCATGATGCCGATCAGTGTTCTGGGTCGGTCATCCAGAGTGAATGACTTCCCGATGATGGAGGGATCTCCGGAAAACCGTTTCTGCCACAGCTTGTAGCTCATGACGAAAACAGGAGCTGCGCCGGGGCGGGCGTCCTCGGGCGTGGCGCTACGGCCGACAAGCGGTTGCACACCAAGAAACTGGAAGGTATCTCCGGTAACCATCGCGGCGTTCCATGACTCGGGTGGTCCAGCGCTGGTCCAGAGGACACGGTCCTGCCGCACACCGATCGCGCGGTCGAAAACATGGTTTTGCTCCTCGAGATCGGCAAACTCCGGTTGGGAGTATGCTTCCCGCCCATAGGGTTCGTTCCGCGTGGAGTCATGGATCTGTACTGCCACGAGACGTTGCGCATCCGTATAAGGAAAGGGCTCCAATAGAACGTTGTCGATGACGCTGAAGATCGCAGTCGTCGCGCCGATACCGAGCGCTAAAGCAAGGAGCGCCAACGTAAGCGACGCGCGATCCTTCCAAAGAGTGCGGACGGCGAAACGGACATCTTGCCACAGCGACATCGTCCTGGTTCTCCTTACCTGTACCTATGTAGAATGCTACTACACCGTTGATCCTGTGTACATTTATACGGATAAAGCCGAAAAAGGTTCCCCGGATTTGTTTTGGCGATCGTCTGTTCGAATGCGAATCGGGTGTCCCAGACACGGACATTGAAAGGCGCGTGCAATAGAGCAGCGAAGAGTATGTAATGAACGCGTTATCCGTGAGTTAGGTCAATTGCCGGGTTTCGGCGATCCAGCTGCTTTTGGTAGTTGGACGGGGGTCCTCGCGTGAGCGGTTTCTGGCAGGAGATTCGGTACGCGTTCCGGACGCTGGCGCACAATCCAGCCGTCAGTATCGTTTGCGTGTTGACGCTGGCGCTTGGCATCGGTGCGAACACCACTGTCTTCAGCATTGTCGATTCAATGTTTCTGCGCCCTCTCCCGATTAAAAATCCGCAGCAGTTCATGGTGCTCGCTCTTGAACAGAAGACGGGCTCGCTTTCGGACAATTTCTCCGTCCCGGAGTTGAGGGATCTACAGAGAGGAGCTTCAAAAGCGTTTTCCGACGTGATCGGGGAGCAACTGGGGTTGGACGGATTGGACGTGGGCGGACAGCCTGAGCGGATTGTTACCGCTTATGTCACAGGTAATTTCTTTTCCGGATTGGGACTTCAGCCGGCCAATGGCCAGTTGATCCGCCCGGGTCAAGGCGAGATTCCCGGAGCCGATCCAGTCGTGGTTTTGAGCTACCGTTACTGGCAAAGGCGCTTTCGCAGTGATCCATCCGTTGTTGGCCGGAAAGCGTCGCTTGACGGACACCCGGTAACGATCATTGGAATCGCACCGAGGGGTTTCCGCGGCCTGCATTCTTTTATAGACACGC
>JAFAMM010000244.1 GCA_019233375.1 Acidobacteriaceae bacterium | reverse complement strand
AGCGATGGCGGTGATGCGGGTTCGGAGGAGGCTTCATCCTGCCAGGTTCGCCTGAACCCCGGGTGCCCGCCAGACCGGGTTATCGTGACAATGCCGCGGCGTCTCCTGGCGCAGCCGTGGCCCAAGGTGTGTTTCGCTTTAATTCTTCGAATCTTTCCTCATTTCCTCGACCGTCCTTCCGGATATTCCTCGGTCCCAAGACGAGCCCCACCCGCTTACGCGGTCAGCTTGCATATTATGGCCGTGCCTGTCGCATTGGCATCGCCAACGCTTGGCACTGCAACTATTCCGCACTATAGGATGCTACGTCCAACTTAAAGAGCCTTAAATGGAAAAATATACGCATGGTTCCCGTAATACTAGTGGAGCACGCGCCGGAGATGAACGCGAGGGTGGGCCACGCCGGATCGATGTACATGTCGGCTCGCGCATACGGCTGCGGCGAACACTCATGGGAATGTCTCAGGAGCGGCTAGGCGAGGCATTGAGCCTTACATTCCAGCAAGTGCAGAAATACGAGCGCGGTGTGAACCGGGTCGGCGCTTCGCGCCTATTTGATTTATCTCGCGTTCTCGATGTGCCGATTAGTTTCTTCTTCGATGACTTGCCGGACAGCGCCCAGGGAGACTGCGCGGAATTTGCGGAAGGCCGGCAGCGGTTGAGCGACAATGCGCTGAACCGACGCGAAACTCTGGAGCTGGTTCGAGCCTATTACCTCATTAACGATGCTTCCATCCGCAAACGAATGCTTGAGTTAATCAAACCAATGAGTCCAACAGAGTACGCCAGGGATCACGCGTGACGAACCGCGCAACCTCTCTGATTGGCAGGATCCGCCGCTTCTGGAAAGCGGCGGTTCGCCGTCCCCTCGATTGGATATCCGCACGGTGGCCCCGTCTTGCCGGGGCGCCGTGCGGATTGAGACGCTTGTGAAAAAGCGCGCGCGTTCGCCGGCTCGGTCCGCTCGGGCCGAAATGCCAGAGGCGATGTAATCCGCTGTGGTTTTGGGCTCTAGGTTTAGGATTACGCGATGCTTTCGTGCTAGCGTTGGCTGTTGATCAAAACCTCAAGGCCGCGATCAAAGTGGTAGCTGGCAAAGGTTCCCTCCTAACCTACGCAGGCTCGGCGGCTGAGGTCGCGAACATTTCGAGTAAATGCATTATTTGTCACGGACATCAGCGCCAAATCCGGTATAGCCGCGCCTCAGGATTTCGTTTTAGCTCGTGCCGAATTCCGTTCGTATTTACGAGCACGCTCAGCATCAATCCGGCGTATCTCACGGTAGATCGCGGCAGTTCGTTCATCGGATGATAGACGATCCCAGGCTCCCTCGGGGAGCGCCCGCTGGGCAACTTCAATGGCCTAACGCAGAACTTCATCCATGCGTATCTGACATCGACATATGGAACAATCAGCATTTCGAGGGCGTACATCTCGATCCAGAGCCATGCGCGATCACCAATTCGAGCCTCAAGGGCGTTCAGGGCACGGACGCGGTTTAGAATCGGCGCCGTCACTCTGCCAGAAAAGCTATGCTGAGCTGGGGAAGGCGACCAGATTCATGGCGAACCGTGAGCCGAGCGGCGTCATCCTCAGAGATCCGTTCTCGCGTCAGGCCCCAGTTATACGTGCAATACTGGTGACGATAGCATTTTATTGAGTCGAACCCAGCCAACCGAACAACTCCGAACGCGCGTCTGCCTTTCGGCCCACAGGTGCCGGAAGAGTCGCGATCTCTCGTCGGAACCGGCACGCTGATCACTACGGAACCCATCCGGAAAAGAGCGGCGGGTCAAGCGGATCGTACCGACGTGGCCGGGAAAGTCGTCGAGCCGATATCCTGGTCGTTCGCGCCCTTGATCGATAGTCGTGCGGGGAACGCGAACCGCGAGCATAGCGCTTGCGCATTTGTCCTTTCGGAACTGGAGGCTAGGAATGAGCTTCGTGATCAAAGTGAACGGCGTCGAGTACGAGGCGCCGGATGATGTCATCACCCATAATCTTACGAATCAGACGATCAAATTCTCCCGGCAGAAGCCGAGCTCGGCAGCTGCCGCCGGCTCCGCGCCGATGCTGATCACCGCGCCGCGCAAGGAAGCAAAGCCTGTACCGAATAAACCGAAGAAGTCACCGTCGCAGCTCAGCAAGGCAGAGATGGAAGACAAAGTCCTTTCGCGCGCCGGCCGGCGCGGGTAGTGACGGTCGCAGTGGCCAACAAGCTGGCCCGCGTCGCGTGGGCCGTGCTTAGCCGCGGCGAGCAGTTCCGGCTTGAATGCTGCACTGCCAGGCAAGGAAATGAAGCAGGTCGTAGCGGTAACCGCGCAGGGTTGCGGTCGATAGGTCCTCGCGCGCCAGGCTGGCGAGGAACTCGGTGATCCACGCTGGCTCCTCCGAGGAGGACCAGGCAGCCGTCTCTGTCCGTATTGCACGCAATGTCATCCCCGCGTTACGGCCCCACTTTATTCCGTGCAATATGCCGAGCCCGGCATCAACATGACAGCCAATTCAAATTGCACGTCCAGCCCGGATGCGCAACTGGACCTTCGATTACAAGCGCGGCGCACTCGTCACTACGAAGGCATGTGGCGGCCAGTACTATGACCTTGGTGGGGATAATTCGCCGTCCTTCTGCCCGCTCTCGGTTCTTGAGACCGACTCCGATGTGATATGGGCTGAAGATTGGATCGCGACCTGCTATCAAATCCAGCACGGGGGCCTTGTAAGGTTGGCGCTGTCAGCCGAGTGATGGCGGCCTTCCGGACATGAACCCGGCGCGGAACCCGTATCGTGCCTTTCGCTTCCCGCGATCCCGGCACGCAGTTTGGCTCTATTACTGCTTCAGCCTGAGCCTGCGCGGTGTCGAGTCAATCCTGGCCGAACGCGGCATCGTGGTCAACTACGAGAGCCTCCGCAACTGGAGTTTCCCGCTTCGCTCGGACCTTCGTGACCTTGAGTCGCGGCCGGGCCACGGGAGACCGACATTCCCGGGCACGTTTCAAAATCATGGTGGGAGTGAGTGCGGCCCAGCAGCAACAGAACCCATGGCATACATAACTGGACCTTACGCGAAGCTTTCGCCCGCCAGTAATGGATGAGCTTGCGGCGATAATCGGCGGCCGAGCGCAGCATAGTCTCCCGCTGCGCTGAGGTTTCCGCGCGGCGTACGCAAGCCAGGGCACAGGCATGCCGGGCTTTGAAATGCGCGATGGGGTCGGAGCTGGCGGGGGCACCGGCGACAACGCTGGTACCGAAAAAATTCGTGCTCCGGAAGAGCGACGGGCCTTCCTGGCCAGGACCGATTTGACATTGCGCGCTCCCTCGAGCTGCCGGAGCAGCCAGCGCTGGCGGAATAAAATCGTTAATTTTCGAATCGCGAGGACTCCCGATTGCAGCGGACTACTGGAAAAGAGACCATTGTATGAGGTTTGATTGAGGCGTCCTTAATCTATGATTGCCTCGTGCTCGGTTTCTGGTTTAGTGACGCATTCGTGAGTGTAGCCTGGCAGATGCCCCGCCTCTCGCTCGATCTGCAAGTTCCTGTGGCGACCGCCTTTCATTTCAAACCGAGTGCCTGCATCAGGTTGGGAGATTGTTCCAAGTAAGTATGTCTCAATTTTTGACACGTATGGTGTAAGCCCAGAATTCATCCAATTGCATTCTGGTGGTGATCAATGAAAGCCGATCTTCAAGTCGTCCAGGAGCGCTTCACGGTTCAGGTTGCGAACACTCCAGGATTGGTCCGCGAAGCGCACCGATTGCGGTATCAGGTTTATTGCGTTGAAAACGATTATCTCGACGGTGATGGCCTCGAAGTCGACGAGTTCGACCTCCACTCCCACCACGTGATTATGCGAGATAATGTGACAGGCGAGGTGGTCGGCACGGTCCGACTTGTGCTCTGGCAGCAAGGAATGCCCGAGGCAAGTTTCCCGATCCAGCAGGTCACCCTCGCATCTCTCCGCCACTACGTTCCTTTGCGAACGACGGCCGAGGTATCGCGCTTCGCGGTTTCCAAAGCGAGGCGAGATCTAGTAGGCGTCAAAGCTGGGCTGCTACGGCTGGTTTTGGTGCAGGGATTGGTTCGCCTAAGCGCCGAGCTGGGCATCAGCCATTGGGTTGCCGTTATGGAGCCAGGCTTGCTACGACTGCTTAAAGGCAGCAGCATCCATTTCAACCCGATCGGTAAACCGATTGAGTATCATGGCTTACGGCAATGCTGCTATGCGAAAATCGATGAGCTATTGACTCGAGTCTATGAGGATCGTCCCAAGGTTTGGGATCTGCTAACCGATGGCGGCACGCTCTGGCCAGCGCCGGGAAGTTTGGGCGAGAGAATATTGGCCGCTTAGCGCGTTGCTCATTTGAGCAGTCGTGTTCTCGGGTCGTTAACGTAAGCTTGTCGCAGCCGTGCCACACAGAATCGTATAGATTGACACGCACTACGCTGGTTCAGGTTTGTTCACGCGCTTCGTGATATGGACGGCAAATCGATTTCGCCGTCACAAGGAACCTGTGATGCCCGACTCCCTTCTCGCCGCTTATACGTGCGCGACCGGTGGATACGAAAACCGAACAGCTCTTGGTATCGGCCGTGCAAAAGCGCCTTGGCCGTCATCCATCTCAGTTTCATTCCAGTGCCTTTTTAACCAGGGGCGGGTGGACTGAGGTGGTTGCAGGTTTGCGCTCTTATTTGCGGGTCAAGCAATATCCCTACTCATGGGACGAGCAGCCAGGCATTCCAACAGTTTCGAGGCGAAAAGATGAAGCAATTCCGGAGGCAACCCAGCGTGTGGTTCGAGTCGCCTCGGACCAACGCGGCGACGCTGTTATGCCTGAAGGTGTAGGCTGGAGAGTTAGGCCGCCATACCTACGCTGATTTGCCACACGCGCTTAAAAGGCATTGTCACGATAACCCGGTCTGGCGGGCACCCGGGGTTCAGGCGAACCTGGCAGGATGAAGCCTCCTCCGAACCCGCATCACCGCCATCGCTTCCCGGCCGAGATGTCGAACTAATCCTCGCCGAGCGCGGCGTGTTTCTCACCTATGAAACCGTCAGGCGCTGGTGTCGCAAGTTCGGCGAAAGCTTCGCCGACAGCATGCGGCGGCGGCGCCCCCGGCCGGGAGACCGTTGGCATCTGGACGAGGTCTTCATCCGC
>JAFAMM010000206.1 GCA_019233375.1 Acidobacteriaceae bacterium | reverse complement strand
AAGCGAGGAGGATGTGAGTAAAGGGAGCGCGTTGAAAGTCGCTGCTATCGGCGGGCAGGCCGACGTTTTAGAAGGCCGGCAGTCAGTGCTGACCGCTGACCTTCAGTTAGACGACCTCAAGACAGAGTTGAATGACCTACTCGGCTTGCCGCTGAACACGCAGCTCGAGTTAGATGCCTCCGTGCCCACCAGTTTTGATAGCTTTGACAAAGCGCAATTTCTGAAGGTTGCCTGGGAGGAGAATCCCGAAATACTGGCAGCTGAAGAAACCGTAAAGAAGGCGCGGGCGGGCGTCGCGGCCGCCAAGACAGCCTACATTCCAGACATCACCGCCTACGCACGCCACAGCTATCAGGACGGTGTCCCCTTCCTGGTACGGAACTTCGGCGACTTCGGTGTTCACCTCAGCTATGATGTGTTCGATTTCGGCAAGCGACGCGCCGCCGTTCGCGAGCGCGAGGATCAATTAGCGGAAGCCGAGCAGAATCTCGAGCGCCTGAAAGAAGATGTTGCGGTTTCGATTGAACGCACCTACAACAAGGTTGAGAGGACCAAAACCATGGTCGACGTCGCACACCAGGTCGTCGCGCTGCGCGATGAAAACGATAGGCTTGCGGGTAATCAATTGACCTACGGTGTCGTTCACGTTTCCGAGCGGAGACAGGCAAGCGCAGCACGGTACAAAGCGCAAGCCGACTTGCTGCAAGCCAGTCTAGGGTATCTATTGGCACGTGCAGAGTTGGAGCAAGCGGCAGGACGCACGCCGGGATTGTAGGCACGTTGCGCATTCAGCTTTGCTACGAGCAAACAAGATCGCGATTGTGGCGCTCTTCTTGTATGAGTGAACCTCAGTTACCGCGCGGCAGCGTCGGTTCGAATTAGAGAGGAATAGCAGCTCTAAACCTTTTATAGAGGCCGTTTCTCATCGCGGGCATCGTCCACCATTGATGCCCGCGACTTCTTCTTTTGCCTTCGGATAGTGACTCGTTACGGTCGTGGCTTAGAAAAGGTCTCAGTGAGAGTTTGCTCGCTCAAGCAGCCTTAACGCCAGGTGGAAGATCGCTTTCGGCTGTAGGTCGCTGCGCGCCATGCTGATCGATGATCAGACCCGAACCACGTTGTCCCGTCAGATAGGTCCAAAGCCATTGAACAAACACGCTGAAGCGGACACTGGATCTCATCAAACACTCCAGATGAACCGCTGCCCAAGTGAGCCAGGCACTAGCACCGCTAATGTAAAAGTCGCCGCTCTGGAGGACCGCGAATCCTTTGCCGATGACTGCCATGTTCCCCTTATCGAAGTAACTGAACCTACCCGGCGCGAGACCATTTGTAAGCCTTGCCTCGATCAGCTTCCCTACGTATTGGCCTTGCTGGATCGCCACATGAGCGACACTTGGCAAGGGCTTGCCATCCTGATAACAGCAAGAGGTGTCACCGACAACGAAAATATCTGGATAGCCCGGGACGGTGAGGTCACCTTTGACAAGTACTCTGCCCGCCGGATCGCTCTCAGCGTTCAGCCATTTGGCCGCTGGGGATGGAGTTATGCCGGCGGTCCAAATGACTGTGCGGCTCGATATCCGTTCACCGGCTATAACCACGCCATCCTTATCAATGCTGTCTACACTGCAACTCAGACGAACCTCTACCCCCAACTGCTCGAGCCGGGCCCTTGCCGCGCTTGAAAGGGTCTTGAAGAAGGCCGGAAGGACCCGCTCCGATTTATCAACCAGGACGATTCGCGCGGATGCCGGATCGATGCGCCGAAACTCTGACTTGAGACTCTTCCGGACCAAAACAGCGATCGCGCCAGCCATTTCCACGCCAGTAGGCCCCGCTCCGACCAGGACGAAGGTCAAAAGATCCCGTTGGCGGGTTGGGTCTTCCTCGGCCTCGGCCTGCTCGAAGGCGCGGAGAATCTTAGAGCGAATCAAGACGGCATCGGCCAGCGTTTTCAAACCGGGCGCAAACTGTTGGTACTCGTTGTGCCCGAGATAAGTATGTTGTTGCCCCGTTGCCAGGATCAGGTAGTCATACGGAACCGGCACACGCTGCCGATCTAAGGAGTTAACAAGAACGCATCGGTGGACCTTGTCTACGTCAACGACCTCCCCCAGGAGCACAGTTGTATTTGCCTGGTTCCGCAGGATGTTGCGGATGGGCGAGCCAATTTGCCCGGGTGCCAGTTCGGAAGTCGCTACCTGATAGAGGAGTGGTTGAAACAGGTGATGGTTTTCACGATCGATGAGAACGACTCGCGCGCGCGAATGTTTAAGGGCCTTAGCTGCCGCCAACCCTCCGAAGCCTCCGCCGACAATCACGATTGCCGGTACGCCCTGAATCGTCACAGTTGCAATCCTGGCGCATCTACCGGCTGTTCTACTTGATCAGCGGCACCGAAGAGGCGACCTGGAAATCGATAACGTCTTCCATCTGGATTTCCATCTGGAAGAATTTGGCCGCTATGGTGGGCGATATCTCTTTTGAGATCCGGTCGAAGTACTTACTGCGCAGATCAACGCGTTTCTTTTGATACTCCAAAAGCCGCTTGCCCAAGTCTTTGGCGGTTTCGTCTTTAAGATTGTTCCAGTCTTTCGTGTATTCCCGAATCAAAGCGAGATGCTGGTCCTCGAGCTTCGAGAGATCATTCTCATAGCTGCGCTGCAGCGGCCAAAATTTGGCCGCCTGCTCGTCGGACATCGTAAGATTCTGCTGAAGAATGTCGGTTTTCTTGGTTTGGATATCTGACCTGAGAAGAGCAATTTCAGAGTCCGGGAGAGTACCCAAAGTGTCCTGTGCCGCGGCACAGAGACAAAAGGCAAGTATTCCTATCAACAGATTGGTGCAGAGTTTCATATCGGGCGTCGCCGACCTACATTGATAAAGAGGCAGCATGCGGCGTTTTTGTTGGCGCTGCGCCCCACGAGTCATTGCGGTACCTTGCGATCCTTAGGCTGCCTAATCCGGACGAGGCTCCATGGTTCCTGCTTGACCTGATCCGTCAATTGATCGAGGTTCTCAGTAGCGATTCGCAGGTTCTCTACTGTCTCGCTAATGTTGTAATCATTTGCTTGAACAAGAGTTTGGATCGCCGCCATCATGCTTTTGGCCTGTTTCATAGTCGACTGCAGCTGTGCCAAGTCGTCGGCGATCGGTCCGCGCAGTTGATCAATCGTGGAATTGGCGTTTGAGATGGCCGCGTCAGTATGATCGAGCAACGGTCCGGCCTTCTGGATTGCAGAATCGGCATGGCTGCTAACAGCGGTTATCTGGTCTGCAATCCGGTCGATCTTTGGTGATTCCGTTGCGATGAGCGAGTTCATCTGCTGTAAAAGCCGCGCCACCTGCATTCGGTTTGCCGGGCCAGACACTTCGTTCAAGTTGGTCAATAGCGTACTGGCTTTGCCAGTGATATCTTTTAGATCTCGCCGGACGTCGGAGATTACTCCGTCGGCGCTGTCGGTCAATGTAGCGAGCTTGCGGGTCATATCGTCTACGCTCAAAGTCTCTTGAGACGGAATCACCTGCCAAGCGCCGAGACGCCGCGCGTCCCGAGTACCCGTGGTGATGGAAAGCGCCGGACTGCTCATGAGACTAACTGAGCCGAGCTTCGCGACCGAATTCTCGTTTACGGGCGTACCCTGCCTGACCTGCAATAAGATTTCTATGCGTGTCGGGTCCTCGCTCCAGGGCCGTACGGCTGTTACTCTACCGGCGGTAATGCCGCCGAACAATACACTTGCGCCGGGAGCCACACCGCCGGCATAGCGGAGATATGTTTTATACGGTGTCATGTGGCTACCCAACTGATTGTTGCCGACGTAATAGATAGTGATGCCGAGAAGGAGCAGACATGCAAGCACAAACGTTCCCACTTTGGCTTCTACGCTCACTCAAAATCTCCCTTCAGATAGCGCTCAAAATATGTTTGGATGACGCTGGGGTCTAGAACTTGATCCGGCACTCGATCAAAAAACTGCCGGAGGCGCGGTTGCGCGCTTTTGCGGAGTTCGTCCGGGCGGCCGATGGCAATGAGCGACCCGTTGTAGAGCATGGCCATGCGGTCGGCGATATGAAACGCACTCGCCATTTCATGCGTTACGACCACAACGGTCATGTTGAAAGCGCGTTTCAAGGCAAGGATAAGCTCGTCCAACTCGGCCGCGATGATGGGATCAAGGCCGGCCGAGGGCTCGTCAAAGACAAGAATTTGCGGATCGAGCGAGAGCGCCCTCGCAACAGCGGCGCGCTTCCTCATGCCGCCGGAAAGCTCACGCGGGCTACTTTTTCCGAAGTCCGCGAGTCCGACGACAGATAGCTTCATCCATGTCATCAAGCGGATGGTCGATTCAGCCAGCCGGGTGTGCTCGCGAAGCGGAAGAGCGAGATTTTCCTCAACCGACATGGAATTGAACAGCGCGGCATCCTGGAATGCCACACCGATTGAAAGCCGTATTTTCTTCAGGTCCTTCTTTGACTTAGTTGCAAGATCCATGCCATTGACGAGAACCTGGCCGGCTTGCGGCTGTTCGAGGCCGATGATCTGACGAAGCAGGGTACTTTTGCCCGATCCGCTAGCGCCAATCAGAACCATCGTTTCGCCACGGGCGACATCAAGGTTTATGCCATCCAGGACACGGCGTCCACCGTAACTGACCACGACGTCACGCACGCGAATGGCGGGTTCGGCTGCCGTGTCCGGCATTCTGTTAGTGCCTTTCCATGAGATAGAAAATACCGGTGAATGCGAGGTCAGAGAGAATCACGAGGAACGTCGACTTGACGACAGCAGAGGTAGCTGACCGGCCGACGGCATCGGGGCCGCCGCGAACATGAAAGCCTTCGAGACAGCCGACCTGCACAATGATGGTGGCGAATGCGAGACTTTTCAGCAATCCCATCATTACGTCGCGTAAGACGATTGAATCTGCCACATATCCCAGGTACACACGGAGCGTCATCTGCGTGCTGATCCGCATGAAAAGACCTCCGGCAAGAATGCCGCAAGCGTTGCTCATGATAGTCAGACAAGGAAGCATGATGAGCATCGCCAAATACTTAGGTGCGAGCAAGAACTCAATCGGATCGAGAGCCATCGTTCGTAAGGCGTCGATCTCCTCGGTGACCACCATGGTGCCGATCTCGGCGGAGAAGGCGGACCCTGAGCGCCCGCTAACGGCGAGCGCAGCCAGCAAAGGTCCGAGTTCGCGTGTAAACCCGAGACTGACCAGATCGACGACCAGGTTCATAGCGCCAAACTTCCGGAATTCTGACGCCCCCTGCATAGCGAGGATGAAACCTGTGCAAAGGGCCATAATGCCGACCATGGGACAGGCATTTACGCCGACCGCCAGCATCTGGTTTACAGCGGAGCGCCAGCGATTTCTATTCCCTACCAGGGGCAGAGCCCGTCGCATTGACGCTAGCGCCGCACGCAACTGAATCGCGAGCCCACCCACATATTCGACGTGACGAAGAGTTACTCTGCCTACATACTCGACGGCCGAGCCGATCATAATGCTCCTCCCGCCGGCAAACCGTCAGGCCGCTTGTCCATTTGCGTCTTCATTAAAGAGCTGCAGTATGTGGGTCGTTTCCAACAGGTATCGCGGATGCCCGCGAAGACCCCCGAGACGGAAGCGTTTGTTCAGGTTGTGCGCTGATTTTAGGACTTCGAGAAGCACTGCAAGCGCGGAAGTGTCCACGTAGTCGACATTCGTTAGATCGGCGGTCAGGCTTTCGCAATCTGGCATTGCGAGACGCTGCAGCAAAAGCGTGCGTAGGTCAGGGGAGGAATCGATCGTTATTCGTCCAGAAATTACGGCCACACAATTCCCCCCGGATTGGTGGAAAGCAACCTGCATGCCGGTGTCTGACTCTGATGCGGCCGTTGTTTTGCGTTTGAAAAGCCCCACCTGTGTTCAGGAGACAAGATCGCGGGTAAAAGCGTTTTGTTGGGTTACCGGAATCAGCTTTCAAACAAACGCCGGTTCCCGCTCCTCCTCGTGAACAGGAAAGAAACATAACAGCATGACGCAATCGCCCTTAACACTCAAAGACGATGCGCTGGTCAAACTAGCGCTCGCAGGCCAAACAGAGTGCTTTTCCGTTTTGATGGAGCGTCATGCAGCTACGGTGAGAAACCATATCAGCGCGCTAGTACGAAATCGCTCGGATCTGGACGACGTAGTTCAGGATACATTTATGAAAGCTTGGGCTCGGCTTTCCACTTTTCGTTTCGAAGCCACATTCCGGACATGGCTCATATCGATCGCGTTGAATGAAGCATTTGCCTTGCACCGGCGCCGGAAGTGCCGCGTATCCTGTGTCGTGATCCCGACTCTAGATAGGTTCCCATCGCACGCCGGATCCCCACATCAGGCATTCGCGCGTTCCGAAACTCGAACAAGAGTCCGTACGGCGATTTCCAAACTCCCGGCCAAATATCGCGAGGTGGTCGTGTTATGCGAGTTGGAACAGCTCACGGCACGAGAAACAGCGCGGCGCATGAATGCCAGCATTCCGCTAGTGAAGACCAGACTGCTCCGCGCGCGCCACATGCTCTCGGCAGCGCTGAATGAGAAGGCAGCTTAAGGGCCGCTGGCCGGAACGCGGCTATCACTCGAAAGCCCGCAGAATTGATCCGGCATTGTTCGTAGGCGGCTAAGATCTGTACCTCGATCAGCGACCGGCGAGAACCTCATCGGATGTCTGGGTGAAAGATTCGGCGACCTGCGGATCCGGGCGATCGGCGATGAGTTGGTTTTGAGACATTCGTTGCGGGTTTTCGCGCGCAACTGCGGCTTTGCACGCTTGTTTGGCGGCTCGACGCTGCTATGCGCGGCGGATGCTTGTGGCATCCAAGGGCAACTCCCTGAAAATGAAACGGCTTTCAAGCAGCAGGTCTGTGGAGCTGGCCTGATGGACAGTAGCATAGCCAACTCAGAAGTGGCTTGGCGTCAGGCTCCTAAATGGCTGAGGAAGCAAGAGAAAACCTTATTTCGAAGAGACGTGACCGCGTAACCAGCAGACACCGGCAAATTCAGCAAATGTCGAGAAGTCGCCAGCCGGATTACGCCGCGAACCGTCAGGCAGACGGGAACTCTATAGAAACAAACGGCGAGCGCTTTGGACTGGCGAATGCCTTTCTGTGGAGAGTAGCCACGAGCTGCTCTTTTTGAAAATGATCCAAGAAACAGTTAGAAGCCAAAAACAACTGCAAGAAGGCGCAGTTA
>JAFAMM010000372.1 GCA_019233375.1 Acidobacteriaceae bacterium | reverse complement strand
CAGGCGCTGGCCTCCGTCGAGCGCTACATCCGCGATGCGCGGCAGCAGCTACTCAAAGGACGTGTGAGCCCGCATCTGTTCGTGACCGCGCGCGGTTCGGCCATGACCCGCCAGGGCTTCTGGAAACTGCTGCGCGGCTACAGCCGCAAAGCGGGAATGCTACGCTCGCTCAGCCCTCACACACTAAGACATACATTCGCCACTCATCTGCTCGAGGGCGGGGCTGACCTACGCAGCGTGCAAGTCATGCTCGGCCACGCCGATATAGGAACCACTCAGATCTATACGCATGTTGTGCCATCGCGCCTGAAGAAGACTGTTGAGCAGCATCACCCCCGTGCGGCGCGCAAAGCCGTTACGCGACATAGGACATCGCCGTAAATGAGGAGCTAAGCACCCATGAGCGACTACATGTTCATGCTGGACAGTCACCTGACCGGCGAGCAGAGCAAAGCACTGGCCGAGATTCGCGAAGCCGCCGAGCAGGCCAACGTGAATCTGTTCCTTACCGGCGGCGCCATGCGCGACATGATGGGCGGCTTTCCTATCCGTGATCTCGACTTCACGGTCGAGGGCGGAAACGTGAAATCTGCGAAAGCACTTGCTCAGAAGACCAGCGCGGAGATCATCGCGCAGGACGAAACGCACCGGCTCCTTGAGCTTCGCTTTTCAGGCAATGTCAGCGCCAGTATTGGAATCGCGAAGCAGGAAAAACACGGCAAACCCGGCACAAAACCGCAGATTCTACCCGCCACGATTCATGAGGACCTGCGCGGCCGCGACTTCACCGTTAACGCGATCGCGCTCTCGCTCGGCAAAGCTTCACGGGGACTGTTGCTCGATCCGGCCAACGGCTTGGGAGATCTCAGCCATAAGGAACTCCGCGCGGTCACGAATTACTCGCTTTATGACGATCCCTCGCGCCTGCTGCGCATGATCCGGCTGCGTACGCGCCTGGGCTTCACGGTGGATGAGCGCACGATGAGTCAGTACCGCAATGTGCGCGAGTCTGGGCTCGAAACGAAGATCCCGCCCGCGCAGCTTGAACAGGAGCTGCATCAGGTCGCGCTCGACCCGGTGACAGGAGAGATCTTGAAAGCGCTGGAAGAAGAGAATCTGATTCAGTTGTTTTCTCCAGCGCTCACCGGACCGAAGCTGAATCTGCAGGCTTTCCAGAAATTGCAGAAGGCTCGTCAGTCTTTTCCGTTTGGAATTGATATTGGGGGCAATTCTTATGCGCTCTTTTTATTGTTGATCCAGGAAAAGCTCACGGCCAAAGAACGAGCGGGCCTCATAAAAGCGGCGGCGCTCCCCAAAGCGGAACTTGATGCCGCAGCGAAGCTCGACGGCAAGGCCGTCAAGGTCGAAAAAGAGATCGCAAAGGCAAAGATCACCAGGCCGTCCGCGCTGTACGCCATCCTAAGTAATGTCCCGGGCGAGATTCTGCTGTTCCTTCTCATGCGCTCAGGGCAGCGGATCGTCATAGATCGCATCAAGAACTACCTGCAGAAGTACTTGCCTGCAGCCCAGGAGATTACCGACAAAGCCGTCATGGAGCGTGGGGCCGAGCCGGGTACAGCGAAATTTGCGAAACTCCAGCAGCAGATGATTGCGGAGCGGCTGGACGCGCGCCCCAAGAAGGTCGTCGTTCAGGAGCCCCCTCCCCCGCCGCCGGTTGTGCCGGGCCGCCGCTCTGCCAGTTTCAGTCGATAGATAAACCCGCCACTAGTACCCCGCGTTTTGAATCCCTATCGGGATTAGAATACTCTAGTATCTAGATGGAGAAACCCCTTTCCGGTGTCGAGGCGGTTAAACTCGGCAGCCGGTATCTTCGCGGGACGCTGAGCGAGGAATTAGCAAACGATGAACCCCTGTTCACCGCGCCGGCGACCGGCGTTCTGAAATTTCACGGCATTTACCAGCAGGACGATCGCGATCTGCGTAAGAGCGGTGTCAAGCAGTATTCGGCCATGGTGCGCGTCGGCGTGCCCGGAGGTGTGCTTACTCCGGAGCAATATCTGACGCTGGATCGCTTGGCGGAACTGGGCGACGGCAGCCTGCGAATTACGACGCGACAAGACATTCAGTACCACTACGTCCCCAAGGCGCGTCTCCGCGAACTGATCCAAACGCTGCATGGCTGTTATCTGGGCACGCTCGCCGCGTGTGGCGATGTTGTGCGGAACGTGATTTCCTGCCCTGCTCCCTTTGCGAACGATGAGCGGAAAGAGCTGCAACCCTTCGTCAGTTACCTGTCCAAGAATTTGAAGCCCAAGACAACCGCCTACTACGAAATCTGGATTGACGGCGAAAAGGCAGTCAGCGGCGAGCAGAACGAGCAGCCCCAAGAGGTGGAACCTCTTTACGGTGCAACGTATTTGCCGCGGAAGTTCAAGATTGGCTTTACCTTTCCGGGCGATAACACAACAGATATCTATGCGAACGACATCGGAATCGTTCCGCATTATGAAGACGGTGTGCTGACGGGGTTCAATATCCTCGCCGGCGGCGGCATGGGACAGAGCGCGGGAGTCAAGTCTTCGCATCCGCGGCTCGCGGACCCACTCTGCTTCGTGGGCCCAACTTGTGAAGAATTACTTGAGATTGCAAGCGCGATCATCAGCATTCACCGGGACTTCGGAAATCGGTCAAATCGCAAATTAGCGCGCCTTAAGTACGTCATGGAGGACTGGGGGGTCGCGAAGTTCAAACAGGAGCTCGAGTTGCGCGTGGGTCGCCAGCTCGCCGATGCTGTGCCGCTCCATTGGACTCGCTCCAATGATTATCTGGGTTGGCGGCGCCAGACCCTGGATTCCCATGGCGATCCGGTCTGGTTTTACGGCGTGCGGGTTATCAGTGGACGCATCAGGGATTTCAGCCCGCAGCAGCGCATTCGGACCGGCCTGCGCGCGGTAGTGGAGCGCTACGGGCTCGAAGTCAGGCTGACGTGTCAGCAAAATATGTACCTGTGCGGGATTCGCGAGCAGGACCGCCCTGGCGTCGCGTCCCTGCTCCGGGAGCATGGGATCGCTGAGCCGCTGGAACTGCCTCCCGTTCTGCGGCACGCCATCGCCTGCCCCGCGCTGCCCACTTGCGCTCTCGCCATCACCGAATCAGAGCGCATTATGCCCGATCTCGTGGGCGAGATCCAGAGTGCGCTTAACCAGCTGGGGCTGCAGGATCAAATCATTCACTTCCGAACCAGCGGGTGTCCGAACGGCTGCTCGCGGCCCTACACGGCGGAAATCGGCATCGTAGGCGCCAGCGTCAATATGTACACGATCTATCTGGGAGCCTCCCGGCTTGGCACGCGGCTCGGCGAAGTGTTCGCCCAGAACGTGAAGCGTGAACAGCTTCTACCAAAGCTGCAGCCAGTGTTCGAGTATTACAAGCGCTCCCGCCAGGCAGGCGAATACTTCGGTGATTTCTGTCACCGGATCGGCATCCAGGCGCTACAGGATGTGTCGATGTATGCAGCGGCTTAGCTTACTCGCCTGCGTACGCTAACTCGTTCTGCTGAGGCAAGTGGTTCAGTAAGTCCGTCAGCTTCGGGGCCGGGCTGATACGGTTCATCACGTCGACGACCTTCGCGACGTATGACTGGTCGGGATTGTACAACCGAAGCTTGCCGATCGAATCACGATTGCGGTACAGAGGACTCCGCCCGAGCCTGCTTGCAACAACATCGAGCCCCGCACGTAAGGACGGGAACGGCTCAAGCCCGTTATTCCAGCCGAAGATATTGTTGTTCCGGTAAGTCTTGCCTCCGCCGGACTCGATCACCGAAATGCCCGGCAGCAGCCGCCAATCGAGCTGATTGTCATCCGCGGCATGCACGAAATCGGCGGCCATGTTCGAAATGGGGCAATGGAGGCGCGCCAGAAAGCGTTCCAGCCGGATCGTGCGAGGATCGGTGGAGGGCGCCGCAGAGGGCTCACAGCCTTTGTTCCGCGCGGGCTTCTGCTCCGGCGCAGGCTGCGAAGCAGCCACTTTATCCACCGTTACAGAGACAGGGAGCACCAATAGGCCGCCCGCAATCATGAGCCGCTTAGACACTTTTGACAGCTTGTTCGTCAAGCGGCCATAACCAAGACGCATAGGCGTATATTACCAAAGGATCGATATAAAGTTTGCGTAACCCTGAAAATCACTCTGGTAATACTACGAGCATGGAATCCGCGCTACTTTGAGGGTGCAAGAACGGCGATGCGCGTTCGCGGGAACGCGAATTTCCGGCCGAACTCATCAATGAGGTTGACCTGGCACTGATATTCGCCCGGCGCAAGCTTTGAAACCGGTATCTGCAGCCGAACCGGCAGCGTGTCATCGCGGGTTTGGCTGAGCCGGGTTGCACGCACGGGCTGCGACTCGAACAGCTTCTTGTTCTCGCGGTAAAGCGCCAGCGATGCATCGACGTCCGCCCGCCAAAAGTTTTCGGGCAAGCCGTCCGGAATCTTCGGATCGTAGACTTCGACATAGGCCAACAGCTCCTGCCCCTGATGAAACACTTTCGTCACATTCGGGACGAGCTTCTGGCCATCCTCAATCAGCGGATTCTGCGACAGCACTTTCTTGCTGTTTTTCACGCCGGCCACCTGTTCGCCGACCGGATCCCGCTGGCTGCTGAGAATGAGCGAACTAGTCTTGAGGCCTCTGGCTGTAGCCAAATCTGGAATGCTGAATGGCGATTCGAAGGTCCCGACCTTTCCCTCGCCGTTTTCGCGCGCAAGAAAACGCAGCTTATATGCGCCCGGCGTCAGGGTGACACCCGTGTCGTATTGGATGCTTTTTTGCATGACCTGTCCTGCGATATCGGTCCGCACGTTTAGCGGAATCGTATCCCGAACGGTTGCCGCAGAGCGATTACGCGCGTCAAAGACTTCGGTTATAAAGTCAAGTTCTGTCGCCTGCTTTGCGCCCTTACCGTGAAAAACCAGCGCGGAACCGGGGATTTTCACCGAAATCGGAGCAAAGTACTTGTTCTTAGCGACACGGAAGTAATCGATCTCCACGGCGATCGGTAGGTCCGTAACGGGGTTGTCAGACATAAGAGCTTGTGAAAGCTGGGCTTCTTTGTCGGACTCGCTCATATGGCGGAAGGTCGTAGGTCCGTAGTAGCCCTGCCGGTAGTCGAGCCGCGCATGGAGATCGGCAACACGCGGGGAAAGCTTGACCTGGATGCGGCGGTAGCGGCCGTCCATTGCCGTGTTCGAAGAAACGTACGAAAGGATGTAATAGCTCGAAAAGTCTTTCTGAACCTGGCGCATTCCTTCGGTGAGATCGTTCGAGTCGAGCAGCGCCTTGCCGCCGGTGTCGATCGCCAGCGTCGCGAGCGTCTCCTGCTGATTCACGAAATTGTTTCGCAATGAGTTCTGCCCGGCGCCGCTGTACAGGTTATTGCCGACCGCGCCCTGCTGAGTCACATCCCCTCCGGGGATGAGAGCGGAGAGGCCCCGGGCATCAATGGGATAGAACGCAACGTTCGCGCGAACGGCCGTATTGACGGTGGCCCGGAGCTGCGATTGGTTGTCGACACCGTTTTTCTGGATCCCGCTCGAAATGTAGATAATCGCCTTTTTTTCCGGATACTGCGCCAGCGAGCGTGCAGCATCTTCGAGCGCGGCGAGCTTCAGGTCGGCGTTGAAGATGTTGAACTCGGTTTCGTCCGCTACAAACTGTCCGCTCTGATCCTGCGAATCGGCGCCTTCATCCGCGAACGTAGCGTTCTCGCTCGAGTCTCCGGCGCGGAATTTGTTGATAGTCGCAATCAGGAGGTCGCGGTCCGGCGTAAAGTCCTGCACCGTTTTGAGCTGGCTGCCGTAGGTCATGATCGAAACCATGTCGCTGGGCGTCATCTGAGTGGTCAAGAACTTTATGGCTGCTTCGCGGGAGCGAATCTGCTCGGCCGGCTGCATGGAGCCGAAATCGAAGAACATTATGAGCAGCCGCCGGTCCTGATACTTCGAAAGCAATTGCGCGCCTGCGGCCGCCTTTTCCCTTTCCGGGTTGTAGCCCGTCGGCGGCTCAGGCTCCTTCACCTGGCCGGGTGGCGGCAAAGGCTGATCGGTCAGCTGCTGAAAATCGACCGCTTGCAGTTTTTGGAGCTTGCCGTCCTCATAGAGCTGGAAATCGTCTTTCGTGAGATTTCCGAGCGGTTTGCCATTCCGATCGAGCACCGTCACGTTCACGATTACAACGTTGCTGTTGATGCTGAATTTGGCATTTTGCGCCAGGAACGGCTGAGTGATCAGCAGTGAAGTCAGCAGGATCGAGAGCGCTTTCAAAACCGGAACCTCACAACGGCATCCAAGGTACGCATCGAGCCTGCCGCACTCGGCAGGCCATAATTTACGGCATTCACGATCGTGTACAGGTTGGTGTAGTTGACATTATTGAGGACATTATTCCCCTCGATGCGGAATTCGAGACGCCGCCGTTCAGCAAGTGTAAACGAACGGGCAACCGCGAGGTTCAGAGTAAGGAGGCTTGGCCCCGGAATGGTGTTGCGCCCTGCGTTTCCATATTCGCCGGCTGGAGGCACCGTGAACGCCAGCAGATTGAAGAAACCTGTTGAGCTTTCGACCGGCAGTCCGGTCGCCTCGGCTCGCTGGCTTCCGGTGCCGGCGGTTTGCGCGAGTTGAGCGGTGTTGCCGAGCACTCTGGCGGTAAGCGGATTACCGGTTTGAGCGGTCATCGCGCCGCTTACTTGCCAATCTTTGAATAAGCGCCCTATTTTGCTTTCGGGTGCGAAGCGCGAACCGGCTGCTCCGACCGGCGATGTGAGCACAAAGCTCATCTGAAATTCATGTGTGACGTTGAAGCTGGAGAGGCCGCGCTCAGCCTCGATATCCAGCCAGTTCTGCGCGACGGTATTGCCGACGCCGCCGAACGTTGAGGAATCATCGATGGATCTCGCGAACTGATAATACGCGTTGAACGAGATTCCGTGATTGAAGCGGCGGATCGCGCGAAGCTGAAGCGCATTAAAGATTGAGTTGCCTACGGGCTCGTCGAAAGTGAAGCCGGTCGCGTTTGCAAGCTGCGTCGCTTCCACCAGACTCAGAGGGCTGCCCGGGGGAAGCTCGTTCGGCACGATGCGGACATCGAGATGCGTGCCCTTTGTTCCGAGGTAAGTGGCCTCCACAAAAAAGCCCGCGCCGAAATCATGTTGGATACTCGCATTCCAGGTACCCGCGTAAGGCGTCCGGTAATAGCGATCGACCGCGAACGTGTTGGTAATCTCCTCAGGGGAAGTGGTGAGGAATCCTTTCGATAATGTCAGCACATTGCTGGAGCTGGTGTTCACCGCGTTTGATACCGCGAAAGGCGGCTGCTGCGCCATTTGCTCCGCGAGATTGATATAAGCCTGCTCGTTGTAGTAGATTCCGTAGCCCGCTCGAACGATGGTAGACCTCTTTCCCCATGGAAGTTTCCAGGCCAGGCCCACGCGCGGGGCCCAGTTGTTGTAATCGGGATTGATCAAACCGGCCGGGAACGCTGAAGTGTAGGGGGTGACCACCCCGACGCTGGTGAAATCAGGGCCGATGTTCAGATTCGCCATGTGCCCGTACTTCTCGGTCCAGGGTGAAAAATGTTCGTACCGGACGCCGAAGATGATGGTCAGGTTCGCGCGTAACTTCCATTCGTCTTGCGCGTAACCGATCCACTGGTTCTGGAGAAAATAATTTGATTCGTTGCCATAGCGAATGGAACTCGATTGCGGATACCCGAGGAGGAAGTCGGCGAGATCGTAGCCGGTGCCGCTGACCGGAGTGCAACCTGCGCCAGTGCTCAGATTGCAATTCGGCCCGGCAAGTTCGCTGGTGGCAACGCCCGTAAAGCTGAAGGTTCCACGGCCGTTCGGGTTCGTTACCGTGCTGAGATCCGCGCGAGTGTAGCCTCCGCCGATGGTAATGCTATGGAGCCCCTTGAGAATTGAATAGTTTTCGGTAAAGCCTTGCGCCTGATTGCGAACCAGCGAAGCCACACCGTCGTTCAAACTTCCAAAGTTCGTAAAGTTCAGGGTCGGCGGTCCATAATCCAGCGGATTGGACGACGTCCCAGGGATGCCCAGCTCAGCGGAGACGTCCGGCAGAGTGGAGAAAAACGGAATCAGCTGTGTCGTGCTGCGGTTGAAGCGAATCTGCGCTGTGCTGACGGCATTTGTACCGACATTTCTGGTCCAGTTAAAAGTGATGTTGGTGCCATAGCCGCTCGTGTCATCGAAGTAACCGAATGGGTTCGCTGTTGTTCCGTTACGATTCTGGTACTGGAAATTCAGCGCCAGGCGATCTTTACTCGTGATGTTGCGCTGTATGCGTAGGCCCACGTTGTCCGTGTTCGCGGCCTGAGCCGTTTCAAACTGATAATTGTTGACGTTTCCAGGGATGTTCGGCAAAGGATAAAACGGCAACAAACCGAGCGCAATCGGACTCAGCAGACTGCTGGGGATCCTATTGTCCGCGAACGGCTGGTGCGTTTTGGGATTGAAGATCTGGACTGGAACGTTCGTCTGATTGGTACCTAGCGATTGCGTCGCCTGAGAAAAATCCCCTTTGCGTTCTGCGGGAGTCGGAACGGTTTCGGTGAACAGTTGCGGTATGGCGGAGCGCGTTCCGAAATACGTAAAGAAGAACTGCGTGCTCGGATCTTTGACGATCTTCGGAATCACCAGCGGGCCGCCGGCGATCGCAGTGAACCGGCTTTGCGCATACGAGGCCTGCGGGAGATCGAGCCCGTTCAGCGAGAAAGGCTTGGCATTGAGCGCCGAGTTTTGGAGTGTGAACGAGAGTTGGCCGTGTATCTGCTGATTGCGCCGGCGGTAATTTCCGAAGGCGGCGCCTGCGGTTTGTCCTGGCCGCCGCCCGCCCGGGCCGCCGAATCCGCCGAACCCGCCCCGTCCGCCAAAGCCTCCGGCGCCGCGCCCCCCGAAGCCTCCGCCTCCGAAACCGCCCGCGCCGCCGGGACTTTGCCCGGGAACACT
>JAFAMM010000491.1 GCA_019233375.1 Acidobacteriaceae bacterium | reverse complement strand
TACCATTCGCCCTGTGACGAGTACCTTCCTCGGACGTCCTGAATGATCACCACATATCCATGCTCTGCGGCTTTGTAGCCGAAAGAGACGCCCCCGCGCTTGTCGTAGGGTGTCCGTTGCAGCAGCACCGGAAACGTTCCCTCCTGTTTCGGCCGGTAAATATCGGCGCGCAGCGTCACGCCATCACGCATTTTCACCGCTACTCCATGCTCCACCACAGCATCCGCCGATGCCGCCTGCGCGGCCGTCGCCGTGGCAAGGGATGTCAAGCCAGTTAGGAGGATAATTTTTCTGAACATGCTTGAAGCTGCCATTCTATGAAACTGAAGAGCGAGGATAGGAATGGAGGAACCGAACTGACCCGGCGGAGTTTCGTATGGCAGAACGCCCTCGCGGCAGGAGCGTTGCACACCGGCTCTCGAGCATTCAGCGCAACCACGCCTGTATCGCGAGCCACCCCGCTCGGCGAATTCAGCTACTCACAGGTTCAGTTCGCGGATGGACCCGCCAAGCTGCAGTTTGAACAGAACCGCCAATTGCTTCTGAACCTCAGCGAGGACAGCCTGCTCCGGCCGTTTCGTCTACGTGAAGGCCTGCCGGCTCCGGGCGTCAGCCTTGGCGGTTGGTACGCCGCGGAGGCTTTCGCCCCAGGCTGTACGTTCGGACAGTGGTTGTCGAGCCTTGCGCGCATGTACGCGGCTACTTCGGACCCCGCTACGCGCGACCGGCTCAACCAGCTCATTCATGGCTATGCCGCGACGATCGATCCGACGGGCAAATTCTACGTCCACAACCGCTTTCCGGCGTACGTGTACGACAAGCTCGTCTGCGGACTGACAGACGCACATGCGTTGGCGGCATCTCCGGCTTCGCTCGCCACTTTGTCCCGAACCACACAGGCCGCTTTGCGTCATCTTCCTGATCGCGCCTACGCACGGCAGGAGACGCCCGTACTTCACGGCGAAGACTTCACTCGTCATTGTTGGGATGAAAGCTATACCCTCCCGGAAAATCTGTTCCTCGCATGGCAGCGCACCGGCGAGCGGCAGTATCTGCATCTCGCGATCCGCTACCTGCTGGACGCAGGATTTTTCGATCCGCTGGCACAAAATGAAAACGTACTCCCGGGACTGCATGCATACAGCCATGTGAACGCGCTCAGCTCAGCCGCCGCTGCATATCTTTCTTTAAAGTCAGAAAAGCATCTCGCCGCCGCCGTCAACGGGTTTCGCATGGTGCAAGAGCAGAGCTACGCGACAGGGGGTTGGGGACCCGATGAACACTTCGTGATCCCCAGTTCCGGCAAACTAGGGGACAGTCTTCAAACCACCCATTCCAGTTTCGAAACCCCATGCGGCGCCTACGCTCACTTTAAGATCACTCGCTATCTGCTGCGCATCACGCGCGATCCACTCTACGGCGATAGTATGGAACGGGTTTTCTATAACACCGTTCTCGGCGCCCGGCCCATCCAGCCGGATGGGCATGCATTCTATTATTCGGACTATAACTTCGCTGCTAGTAAGTTCTATCATCCCGATAAGTGGCCGTGCTGCTCCGGCACTCTTCCGCAAATATCCGCTGATTACCTGATCAGTACTTGCTTCCGCGATTCAAACGGTGTGTACGTGAACCTCTTCGTGCCATCAACAGTGAGGGGCATTCAATCCGGCGCGGCGTATCGGCTTACCGTGACTACAGAGTATCCGTACGAGGACAACATCCGGTTTCGCTTCGCCCTTTCGAAGCCTGCCGCGTTCTCTCTCTTCCTTCGGATTCCCGCTTGGGCGAACGGAGCCCGCCTCGCGACAAACGGCCTGCGAGGGGACCAGGAGCTTAAGCCCGGTACGTTCGCCGAAATCCGGCGTGAATGGCAGGATGGCGATCAGATCGATCTCACGCTCCCAAGATCGAACGCTCTGGTGGCAATAGACGCGCAAAATCCGGACGCGATCGCGTTGCTGTGCGGACCCCTGGCGCTGGCTAGAATTCTCTCTGGGAATGGTCCTGCCTTGACCCGCACGGACTTACTCTCCGTTCGACAGACGTCCTCAAAACCTACTGTCTGGACCATTCCTGGACGGCAGGAACGGTTCCTGAGTTTCCCCGAGATCACGGATGAGCGCTACACCATTTACACACGCGTCTAGCTACCCGACGGGCACCACCAGGAACGGCTGAGTCGTCGGTTTGGCCGATCCCTGCGCCGGCTCAACCGTCACAGCGACCGCCTGAATCTGAGCCATATCCACCGGCTGGTTCCAAACGTTCACCGAGTTCCCTTGCGCCGTCGGGCGGAAAATACCGGCGGCCAGCGGAGCGCCATTCTTCGGAATGACCCAAAGCTCGAGAGTCCTATCAGTCGCTACTTGCGGCAGATCCGTCCCAACGAATACAACGCCGCCGTTTGCATTTAGAAACACGCGGCCGTGAGGTCTGTTGTCCGCAATTCCAAACTGCACCGTTTTCGTCTCCGGCTTGCTCAAAAGCGTCACTACGGACTGCAATTGATCGCGTTCCTGTGTCAGTCCCGCTACCTGGTCGCGCAATGTACGCGCCGATTGCATCGCCCAAGCGACTATCGAGAGCATGACCACAGACGCTGCGATCAACGCGCCGACCCAAAATTTCCAAGCCGTTAAGCTTGGGCGCGGCGTGACGCTCTCGAGCACCCGCCGCCGCAAGAGCTTGGGAGGCTTGCGCGTCTCCGCCAGCGCCGCCATGCCGGACGTTGTCAGCACAGCGTCATGCAGATGCTGAAGACAGTAGTCGCACTGATCGCCCAGATGTTCATCAATCGCCTGCGCGGCGTCCGGCTCGAGCACCCCTAAAACGTACAATTCGTAAACGTCGTTCATCTCGTCGTGGGTCAATTTGCTACCCCCGTTTTGATGACCGATCGCAATTTACTTAAGCCGGATCGCATCCAGCTCTTGATAGTGCCCAGCGGCTGCTGTAACTGCCCAGCGATCTCCGTTTGCGAGAATCCCTCGAAATACGCCAGTTCCAATACTCTCTTCTGATTCGGATTCAGCGTCGAAAACGCTTCTTTAATTGCCCGCGCGTTGTCGATCACCGATTCCGGCTCTATTGGTTTATACGAAAAAACGAGCTGATCGGTTGGCTCTATCGGTCTGATCCGACTTTGCAACCGGCCCTGGGCCGAGCGTACGTGATCGATTGCCATGTTTCTCGCTATGGAAACAATCCACACGCCCAACGTCCCCTTCGCGGGATCGAAATCCCGAGCGCGGTTCCAAACGCGGAAGAAAAGCTCCTGGACAAGGTCTTCGGCCACACTCTCGTCTCGAATAATCCGAACGAAAAGCGAGTACGCCAATGGCGCGTACCGGTCATAGGCTTTTGCCAGACCCTCTGGATCGCGCCTGCGAAGCCGGTCAATCAGCTCTGCGTCGGCCGTGCTGTCTTTCTGCATGTTTGAGTGGCAAAGTGCTCTAACTTACTTCCGCTAACAGGCTAAAACCTCTCTATTAGATATCACGGGCTCGCGCTCAGGCGCGAAATGTTCAACCGCCCTGTTCCTGATCTACTTTGGTAAACATGGGCCCCAGTCACACCACCGATGCCTCCGCGCCACGGACCAACTCCGACCTTGGTTTCAGCGACGCCCTTCCGCGTCATCAACCCCGGCTGGTCAACCGCGATGGCACCATCAACGTGGAGCGCGCCCGCAGAAAGCTGACCGACTACGGCACTTACGGCGGATTACTTCAGGTATCCTGGCCCGGCTTCTTCCTGCTGCTCTCGCTCTTTTTCGTGTCGGCGAATCTGATCTTCGGAATGGCCTACCTGGCGTGCGGAAAAGGCGCACTTTCCCTCAACGGGCCCGACCCGCATATAAACGCTGCCTGGCGTGCCTTCTTCTTCAGCGTTCACACCTTCGCCACCATCGGCTACGGGAATATCGTCGCTATCGGCCTGCCCGCGAATTTGCTCGTCGCGATTGAATCGCTCGTCGGATTGCTGACCTACGCAATCGCCACGGGACTCCTCTTCGCCCGCTTCGCCCGTCCTTTATCGCGCGTTCGCTTCAGCCGCTATGCGGCGATCGGCCCAACTTCGCGAGGCTACAAAGCGTTGCAGATCCGCCTCACGAACCCAACCCGGAGCGAGATGATTCAGCTGAAAGCAAATCTTGTGCTGTCCCTGTTCGATGACGGTCCCAATCCGCTGCGGCGCTATGTACCCCTGCCGTTAGAGCGCGATTCGGTGGCGTTTATGCCGCTGCTCTGGACACTGGTGCATCCCATAGACAAGAACAGTCCACTCTTCGGGCTCGACACCGACCTTCTCACGGTTACGCGCGCAGAGATCCTGCTGAACGTGACCAGCG
>JAFAMM010000468.1 GCA_019233375.1 Acidobacteriaceae bacterium | reverse complement strand
TCCTCGCTCTGCCGCGTTGCCTGTTCCGCCGCCTTTCGGGCGGTCACATCCATAATGAGGACGACCACGCCCTGAACGCTTCCGTGCTCATCGATATCCGGAATGTACGAAGTCTCGACGTCGCGGACGAGATCAGCCCGGTATTCGTGCCGCGTTTCAAAAGCCACCTTCTCGCCGGAAAATGCCCTTTCAAGCAGCGGCCGCACCCCTTGCCAGATGGCCTCCCCCGCCACTTCTTCCACCGTCTTTCCCGTGAAATCAGTGCCCGCGCCGAACCAGTCTTCGTAAGTCCGGTTAGTGAATTCATATCGGAAGTCGCGGTTCACATACGCCGCGAGTCCCGGAAAGGAGTCGAGAATGAGACGCAACATCCTCTGGTCACCGCCGGTGATGTTTGTTGTTCGCGAGATGGACGCGGCGTCGTACCCCAACTCTAGAGCATATCGTCGCCGGGTGTTAGCTGCTGAACTTATAATCCGCGGCCGAAACCCTTCGCATCTGGCGTCTATAGCTGACGACGGATCCCGGCCAGATCGCCGGGGTCTCTCCCGTTCTCGGATCCTGGTACCAGCTGCGGCAGCCTCCGGTCTCCCACACCGTGCCGGCGAGCTTCTTGCGCAGCATCTCCAGAAAATGCTGCTGTGTCTCTGCCCGGACGTCCATGACGTTCTGCCCCTTGCGGCGCATCAGCGCTAGGCACTTGATCACATATTTCACTTGCGCCTCAATCATCAGCACCACCGAATTGTGTCCTAATCCGGTGTTCGGTCCAAGCAGCATAAAAAAGTTCGGGAACCCGCTGACCGTGACGCCCAGATACGCATTCACCCGTTCGTGCCACGCCTGCTGCAGCTCTACACCGAAGCGGCCTACAATGCGCGTGCCCTTTAGCAGTTCCGTAGCTCTGAAACCCGTCCCGAAGATCAGCACGTCCGCGGGCCGCTCCACGCCCGTTGCCGTCACGAGTGAATGCTCGCGTATCTCGCGGATGTCTTCGGCTACAAGTTCCACATTCGGCCGCATCAGCGTCGGATAGAAGTCGTTCGATAGCAATACGCGCTTGCACCCAAACTCGTAATTCGGCGTCAGCTTGGCCCGCAACGACAGATCCGGTATCTGTCGTTCCAGGTGCTCGAGGGCGAGTTTTTTCCCGCGTTCGCGCATCTTCAGATTTCCGAGAAAACCGGCCACCCGCATCTCGAGCATCCAGAACAGGAACATGCGAAAGCCCCAGCTCAGGCAAGGTGCGCGACGAAACCATTGCCGGAAAGGCTCGACGATCGGTCCTCCCACGCGCGGGATGATCCAGGCCGGCGTGCGTTGATAAACAAATACTTTTTTCGCGCGCGGCGCAATCTCCGGCACAAATTGAACCGCGCTCGCCCCTGTTCCTAGAACGGCTATATGCTTGCCGATCAGCTGGACCCCGCGGTCCCATTTCGCTGAGTGAAACTTCGGCCCGGCGAAACGCTCAATACCGGGGATCTCGGGATAGCGCGGCACGTGGAGCGCCCCCATACCCGAAACCAGCACCCGCGCCTCTATTGTGCGCTCTGTACTGGTCGAGACGATCCAACGCTGCCGCTCTTCGTTCCACACCGCTTCGCGCATCTTGGTATGAAAGCGAATCTTGGGCAGAATGCCGGATTTGTCCGCGCACCGCTTAAGATACGCCTGAATCTCCGGCTGCGAAGCAAACATTTCCGTCCAGTCCGGATTGCGATCAAACGAGAACGAATATAAATGCGATGGGATATCGCATGCGCAACCCGGATACCGGTTCTCCCACCACGTACCCCCTACATCGCTCGCCTTCTCGATAATTAGAAACGACTCGATGCCGGCTTTACGCAGTTTGATGCCCATGCACAGGCCGGAGAATCCGGCCCCGACCACCAGCACATCGACCGCTTCGCTGGAGCCCTCCGCCATGTTCAGCTCGCATCCACAACCGCGCCCGCTTTGCTGGCGGCTGCCATTAAGAATGCGCCTGCTTCTCTTAGTGAACGGCGAGCTTCCGGCACGAACTCTGGCATGAGCTGCCAGCAGTGCGGCACAACGGGCCAAATCTTCAGCGTGACGTCTACACCTGCCTCCGATGCTCGCGCGGCCAGGCGGCGTGAATCGTCGAGCAGCGTTTCGTTCGCTGCTGCATGAATCAACATCGGGGGCAATGCCGAGAGATCCGCATACATCGGCGATGCCAGCGGTGTCTTCGGATCCGCTTCCGCCAGATAATGCCGCGCCGTCGGCCCAAGCTTGGCGCCGTCAAACAGCGCGCATTTTTTGTTATTCGTCTTTAGACTCTCTCCCGTTGCGGCCAGATCCGCCCACGGTGAAAACAGCACAGCGCCGGCAGGCATGCGGCTCCAGCCGGTATCCCGTAGCATCAACATCGCTGCTACCGCTAGTCCGCCGCCCGCCGAGTCTCCTGCCATCAGCACCGGGCAGTCCTCGCCTTCGGAGATCGCCCGGTAAGCCGCTACCGCATCTTCCACTGCTGCCGGAAACACATGCTCAGGGGCCAGCCGGTAATTGGGCGCAAAAACGTCGAAACCAAGCTGCCCGAAAAAACACGTGACAGGACGATGCGTCTCGGCCGAGCAGGCGATGTATCCACCCCCGTGCAGATACAGCAGCTTTAATCTGCCCTTATCCTGTTCCCTAGGCCTTACCCACTCGCCGGGAACGCCACCCGGCGCCGCTGCATTTATGACAACATCGGCCGGTTGCTTCTGCGCCGGAGGAACAAGCAGCCTGCGCAATTCCAGAATGTCCCGGGCGGCCCGCAGCCTCGGCTTTAGACGCCGCTTCAAAAGCCATGCTGACGCATAAGCCTGCCAGCTAGCCATTTCAATGCCTACTCTACGGCGTCATTCTCCCACGGATCAAACCCCAATAGCGGACCGGCAAGAGGCGCTGCAGTTTATCCAGCAGTACTGCATCGCTTCCCACAAGAATGCGCGGTTCACGCCGCTCGATTCCTTGCACAATGCGAGCCGCGGCTTTCTCGGGCTGCAGCTTCAACCGCTTTTCGAACTCGCCTATCCGCTCCGCCGCCCGTTCGCGATCCATGCCCGGCGAGAGCCGCGCATTACGCGCAATACTGGTTCGCACGCCGCCCGGATGAACAAGCGATACGCGCACCGGACTGCCTTCCGCTTCCAGTTCATGGCGTAGCGCTTCCGAGAAGCCGCGTACTGCGAACTTACTCGCCGCATAGGCGCACTGCCCGGGCGGTGCGAAGATGCCGAAAATGCTCGACAGATTGACTATCTGGGCCGCCTCCTGCCGCTTCAATGCCGGAAGAAAGGCCTTTGTCATGCGAACGGTGCCCCAGAAATTCACCGTCATCAGCCACTCGAAATCTTCGAGTATGATCTGCTCGAAGCTTCCGGCGAGCGCAACCCCAGCATTGTTAATCAGCAGCGTGACTCGCTCGTGCTCGCGCAATACCGCTTCCGGCAGAGCAGTTATCGCTGCTTCATCCCCGATGTCGAACACGTGCTCACTGACGCGAACCCCCGCCGCCGCCGCACTCTTCGCCACCGGCGCCAGCGGTTGCCGGTCCACAAGTGCGAGATGACAGCCGCGTTTCGCGAGCGCGATCGCCAGCGCGCCACCGATTCCCCCGGCTGCTCCCGTGATCACTGCCACCCCGTCACGGAAAGCAAATCTGGCGGGTGCAGGCATATTTGCTCGGATGTTCATTCTACGTCAGAACGCGAACGTTCGGCGAATCCGCATCCGGCTCGATTTCTCCTCATTCCTCCGCATCCCCGGATGGTGTAGCCATCTCTAATCGAAGAGGCGAAATGAAGCAAATAGTAACTGCGGCTGCCGCCGGCACCATCGCGCTGGGCGGCGATCTCACGGTTCGTCGGCTCGGGTATGGAGCCATGCGCCTTACCGGCAAGGGTATCTGGGGCATGCCAGAGGACCGGGCGTCCGCGGTCGCCACTCTCCGGCGTGCCATCGAACTGGGTGTCAACTTCATTGACACCGCCGATTCGTACGGCCCTGGCACCTCTGAAGAATTGATCGCGGAAGCTCTCGCCCCGTATCCGAACGGCCTGGTGATCGCGACCAAGGGCGGATGGGAGCGGCCCGGCCCGGGCCTGTGGACACACAACGCCAGTCCGAAACATTTGCGTGAGGCGCTTGAAGGCAGCCTCGCACGTCTCCGCCTGGAGCGCATTGACGTGTACCAGCTGCACACGCCGGACCTGGCCGTTTCATTCGAAGCTTCAATGGATACGCTCGCTGAGCTGCAGCAGCAAGGCAAAATCCGCCACATCGGGCTGTCCAATGTCACCCGCGAGCACATCGAGCGCGCGCGCAAGATAGTCCCGATCGTATCCGTCCAGAATCGCTACGGCTTTGCCGACCGCGAGTGGGATTATGTGCTGGATTATTGTGCGGAGAACGGCATCGCCTTTATTCCCTGGGCGCCGCTCGGCAGTGGAAAGCGGGCGCATGAAGTTCTGGAAACGATCGCCCGAAAGCTTCACGCCACACCGCTGCAAGTGGCCCTCGCATGGCTCCTGAAGCGATCGCCCATGATGTTGCCTATCCCGGGTACTTCTTCGCTACAGCATCTGGAAGAAAATATCGCCGCCGCATCGCTCCAGCTACCTGAAGCTGAGTTCGCGCAGCTCTCCTCCGTGACACCGCCCCCCAACAGTCTTCGTTAAAGAAAACCGGCTTTGAACCCCGGCGTCACTCAGACGGCGATGTGAATGGCGACCTCGTCTTCCCCGGCATACAGCTCGAAGTCTGTGGTGTAAGCGCGCTTGAAATGATTGTTGTCTTGGAAGTAATCCCAAACCGACTTCCAGGTCTCCGCCACTATTTGCGGCATCGCTCCTTTGCCCTCGAACACCAGATATGTACCCGCAGGCACCTGTACGGTTTCGAATTCCCCGCCATCCGCTGGCGCCGAAACGGCCACCCCCGCCGTAACGCTGTATCGAGCCCGGAAATCCGCCTCATAATCGTGGTACACGCCGTAAATCGGCGACTCCGCTATCGCGTGAGGAACCTCCGCCGCGAGCGCTTCAGAGTAAAACCGGCTCCACAATCCCGGTAATTTGGCGCTCTCGGGCCTCTCTTCATCCTTGTTTACGGTACGCACTGTTATACCCGCGACCAGAAACGCGGAGAGCTGCTTCATCTTCGGCTCAATAGTCATGTGACTCAGCCGCTTACCCTATCACAAGCGCGCTAGCACCTCGCTGGAACAGAGCGGCCGCATACGCGCTGTCCACGCGCGGATCTTAGATTAACGGGCCAGATGATTTCGCGTGGGCGGGCCGGTTACAGGCCACCAGCCCACGCGCGAGATAGGCGAGACAGCGCCGGTATCGATGCTCGAACGGCTCGATCGGCCGCCATACCAAGCCGGCGCGTTCTGCCCGAGCACGAAGCTGGTCGTCAGGAACTCTTGCGGCGCCCTCCCAGTCGCGCCGCAAGCAGCAGGCCGCCCACAAACATGAGCCCGAGTGCCGCCGGTTCGGGAGCGCTCGTAA
>JAFAMM010000445.1 GCA_019233375.1 Acidobacteriaceae bacterium | reverse complement strand
GTACTGGAGCTGATGGTCGTGATCATCCTTGTGATCGAGATCGTTTTTCTCTTTCGAGGGAAGGGTTGAAATTACAAGGCGGGCAGAATTGCACTTGAAATTTTTCGGCTCACGCAAGAAGTTCACGGCAGCAGGCGGCAGATGGGCTTCGTTCAAGGCGCCGAGGAACGATCAGGAGGTCCTTTCTTTTCTTGTAGTTACACGCGACCGAAGGGGAGTTCGCGAACACCCGGGTAGCGTGGCAGCCGAGTTGCTCAATAGGCGACCGGAGGATAGAAAAAATTATGCTCTGGTACGCTTGGGTATTTTTGGTGGTTGCCATCATCGCCGCCATTCTGGGGTTCGGCGGAATTGCGGGCGCCGCAATGGGAATTGCCAAGATCCTGTTCGTAGTGTTCCTTGTGCTGTTCCTGATCAGCCTGTTTGCAGGACGCCGGCGCGCCATATAACGCTCCGGCGGGTGAATTAGAACCGTAGGCCCACCCTGACGCGAGAAGCGGGCACCCTGCTGTACCGCTCCTCGCGTTTCGTCACCGCATGTCATTTGCGACCCGTGCGTTCGCAAGCGCCACTGGTGCGCTCACACGTGCGTTCACCAGGGACGCAGCCAGAACCACGATCATGGTCGTGCCCGAGCGGTCCCGTCTCAACAGCGCGTCAGTACGGATATGAGTACGCCGGCGGATACGCTGGCGTTGGCGGGTACGGGGACGGGTAATATGGGTTAGCTGGGGCGTTGTAGTAGTAATAATTCGGAGTGTTTCCGAAATAAAGACCGAAGCCATTGCCGTAAGAAGGGTAATAGCCGCGCCGCCGCCAATCATCCCGATCGTGCCCGCGCCAGTGGTTCCGGTCGCGCCATCCCCAATCACCCCGATCGTGTCCTCTGCGGTCCCAGTCTTGATCGCGATCATGATGATCAACAGATTGGATTCGTGCAGCTGGCTCCTGAGCCGACGCAATCGCGGGTTTCAAAAAGGCTCCCGCTCCGAGAACAGCGAGCGCCAACCCAAATTTTGTGAATGATCTCTTTAGCATGGGAAACTCCTTGTGTTTCGTCTCTACCTGTTCGATGTGCCCCACTGTTCGATCGGGTCCGACGAAGGACAGTGAGGCAACATGAAACCTCTCTTCATCTAGCGACGGAATTCATCATGGGCACGGTCGCGGCGGTCAGCATTGCGGTAAGGACGCTTCCCGTCATGGCGATCATCACCGCGACGTGAGACCGGCTGGCGATATTCACGAACAAATCGCGCGTCCTCGCGTTTCTGCACACGCACGTGCTGATCGTGGTCGAAATCGGCCGCTAACGCGGAAACGGGCTGGATAAACAGCCCACCGGCGGTCATCATCAGGGCTAAAACTGCAACTCTTGTTTTCATCTGGAACCTCCTCATTTGTTCCTTGCTGCTGGTTGGATGTAGACCGGATGACGGCGGCTCGGTCCAGAAACAATGAGGCCGGATGAAAGGAGATTCACGCGACCTTCGGCAGGGTTCAGCGTCCGGCGGCGGTCGGGCCTTTTTGCGGTTCCGACGCATTGGGCGGCAGGCCGAATGAGTAGACGTTCGAGTCGTGGTCAACCGCGAATATCCTGCCATCCACAACGGCCAGACCGCTAAAGTGCACCCAGGTTGTCATTGTCTCTCCGCTGTTGAAGAGCTCTTTGCCGGTTCTTGCGTCAAGCGCGCGCAGAACCGCGCTTCGGGTATTTTTAAAGCGGTTTGCTTCCCCTCCCTTTTGAACCGCATTCTCGCCAGTCGAGAGAGCGAACACGATGCCGTTCGCAATCACAACGGGCTCCGGCTGCCAGAAGTTGCCGGAGATCCAGGCGGGTTCCAGTTTAGGGTTGCCGGTCTTAACATCAGGCACAACGCGGAAAGCCATGATGCTTCCCTTTGAGATATCTCCATTTGTTAGCGGGAAACGAGGTGCCGCCGCCGCAGCAGGACCACCCATGGGAACATACAGCCAGGTATCGCCGGCGGCATCGCGCGACGTAGAAAGGCCGCCCCAGATGCCGAGGCCTTCGCAGCAGACCGCGCGGTCGTTGCCTAATCTGGGCGAGGTGTACAGCACCGTCTGATGATCCTTCCCGCCGAGCGAGTCCGCATCCATGAGATAAATGACGCCCTCCTTGGCGCCGTGCGCCAGCAGATTGCGATTGCGCCAACCGAAAAAAACAGGGCTCGCGGAGCCGAGGTCGAAGTCATTCCTGTTCAAGTAAGCCCAATTCGGCGGCAGGAAGTAATCAGCGATCTGCAAATCAGAGAGGGATGCGGCGACGACGGTATTGGAGTAATCGCCGGCTGACGGGTCAAAGACGCCATCCCCAGTGCCTCCATATACGCGCCCGTTAGTGCCGATTACAGGGCCGCCGCGCCCCCAAATACCCGCCGTATTGGTATCGGAAAGCAGGCCTTCCTGGATCATGGGATGATGGCGATCACGAACATCAATAGAGTAAAAGCCTGAGAAGCCGTTTCCGCAACCTTGCGAAAGCGTGGTATAGATCTTGCCATCGGTCAGGCTGAGGCTCCAGTTCTTCGAAAAAGGCGCGACAAATTGAACGGGACCGTAGCGGACAAGGCCGCTGCCCAAATCCAGCCCGTAAAGCATGCCATCGGGCCCGATCACATAAAGTGTGTTTGTTGTTTTATCGATGACCGGTGTAGCCGTGATCCCGTTGGGGCACAGGAAGGTCCCTTGAAAGACATACACGTTCTTCTTCGATTCGACGAAGTTTTTGAAGGTGTGGCGCCAAAGCTGCTCGCCGGTATCGGCGGCTAGCGCAAAGACGGTGCCCGTGACACCGGCCACGTACACCACCGTCTTTGTTCCGGCAGCGGTTGAGACTTTATCGGCAACAACGGGCGATGTCAAGGCAGACAGGCTGTAGGAATTGTTGTCCAGCTTTGTTTTCCATCGGAGGGTCAGTTTCGAAACGTTTTCGGACGTTAGTGTGTTTTCTTCGAATGCCCAGCCGGAGCGCTGCGGGTCATGAGCGAACGTGAGCCAATCCGCCGCTGCGAACGGAAAGCTTAGGATGAGGAGTGCCATGCAGGCGCGGCGAACGGGCATGGTCTCTATACTATGTGGTTCTTTCTTCGGCTGCTCAAACGAAGTCCGGGCAATGCCACATACTAAGTCCTCCGGCCAGCCAGGAGATAAATGAGACGAGAGTAGCGCTCTTGTAGAAATTGCCTAAAGCGAACAGTAGAACGGTCAGCGGAGCAAACCAGAGTAAGGGCTACCACAGGTTGAGGCCATCGCCAAAGAACATCAATGTCGCAGTCACGACAGTGCTCAGGAGTGCCGCCGGGAATGTTCGGTAATCAGTTGCAAATGCCATGCAGATACCGCGAAAACGCCCGCCGGCAGAACGTACGGAACCGGCTGACCGGCATATCCATGCCGCCGCCAAAATAGAGCATCAGCAGACCTTGCAGGAGGGCGCCCATTTCAAATGCGATCTCCCAAGCGTCA
>JAFAMM010000381.1 GCA_019233375.1 Acidobacteriaceae bacterium | reverse complement strand
ATCGAGCATCGACCCTACTGAAATGAAAGCGCTGAAGCCTACCTTTTCGCGTAAGCTCCAGTCGAGCAGAGCGGTGCAGATGGCGCCGCTCTGACTGATGAGTGCGACAGAACCCGGCTGGGCGGCCGCGGGAGCGAATGTTGCGTTTAAGCCGGTAACCGGGGACATGACGCCGAGGCAGTTCGGGCCGATGATGCGGATTCCGGCTGCGCGGGCCGTCCTGAGTGTCTGCTGCTCCAGTTCGAGTCCGCGGGCTCCGGTTTCACGGAAACCGGCGGAAATAATCAGTGCGCCGCCAACGCGCGCCTCGGCGCACTCGCGCATGGCTTCGGGCACGCTCGCGGCTGGGATTACCAGGACGGCGAGATCGACGCGTTCCGGAACCGCAACGATAGACGTGTATGCCCGTATGCCCAGAACTGCCGCCCGTTTCGGATTAACCGGATAAACCGTTCCGCCGAACGGACTGCTGATCAGGTTCCAGAGAATAGCTCGTCCCACGCGTCCGGCGCCGTCTGTCGCCCCGATTACCGCTACCGATTTGGGCCGGAAGAAAACGTCAAGCCGGTTTTGCGCGCCGGGAGCTGTGATCGGGGTCATCGGATGGGCTGCTATCTCTGTACTGGTCTGCATGCTTTACATGGCTCAGACGCTCGCGACCGGGCAAGAAGCCAGGCGGATGATGGAGTATGAGTTGGTTCGCAGCCGTCCGCCAGAATCGGCATCGCTCACACTCCGTCCGATGACCAGCAGCCCGGCGCCGAGCGACTTCGCATAGCCGCAGACCTCGCGCGCGACGTTCCCTCGAGGTATGCAAATGTTTGCCGCGGGCACGCCGACGGCCGCCTGCAGTTTGTCGAGCTCCGCCCGCACAGCGTCCTCCCAGCTTCTTTGAATCCCGGCGGAGGCATCCTGATCGAGATCCGGCCCGCTTGAAGTCATGACGTGAAGCAGGCTCAGTTTCGCTCCAAAGTCGGCGGCGAGCCCGGATGCCCAGGCAAGCACCACATAACTGTGAGCGCTCAAATCGACGGCACAGGCAACGTGCGAAATCTTAACGTCGGCGAGTGAATCGTGCGTTTCCATGTGAGTGCCCGTCAGTACCGGGCAGGTCACATCGTGTAACACCTTTGCCGTGACCGAGCCGATCAGATATCGCCTCAAGATACCGTGCCCGTGTGTCGGCATAATCACGAGCTGCACGTCCTCCGCCTTGGTGAAGGCGGCAATCTGCGCCTCCGGTTCGCCTTCGTACGTCAGCCGGCGCACACGGATGCCCTCCAGTTCGGCAACGGCGAATCGCTCCACCTCGCGCTCCTTCTCCGCGAGGAACCATTGCGGCACCGGAACCAAAACGGGCGCGGAGATCCCTGTTTCGGGAATGGCGTAAACCGGATTGACAACGTGAAGAAGAACAACTTCTGCCTGGTACTGCCGCGCGAGCGCTTTGACATACGGCATCATTCCAAGGCAGCGCGCGGAGAAGTCGACAGGTACGAGAATGCGCGAGATAGGAGGCATATAAGTTTGACCGGCAGTCTTTAGGAGTCGTCGTCCCGCAGGAGCGGTTCAGTTATTATGCGCTCTCGCTTATAAGTTGTGGCGGCCTGGGTCCATGTTTTGCTCACACGCTGAGAACCGGGCAACGCGATTCCCGAATGATGGCCGCAGTATGCGAGCGCAGCCGCCCAAAGTTCTCCGCCAGATGGCCGCGCCCGATCACGACCATATCGGCCTGATAACGGCTGGCCGTTTCGCGGATGACGGAACGTACCGTTCCGCTTTGCACAGTGACCTCCCATTCACTGTGCGCCTGCCGCTGGCATTCGGCGATTTTTGCAACGGCCGTGCCGTGGAGAAAGCGGCCCAATTCGGGATCCACCTCTCTGCCGGGCTGCGCTTCAGCGGCAATCGCATGCACCAGATGCACACTTGCACCAAAGGCATCCGCAAGTTCGGACGCTGCTTCTATTACACGAACGGGTTCAGCATAGAAATCGAGCGCGCAGAGAATGCTTGCTACCCCCCGCGGAGCGGAATGCAGTGCGTCTGAGTGCACTGTCGTCCATACCGGGCAAGGGCTGTCGTGCAGAACCTTCGCGGTAATCGAGCCGAGCAGAAGCCACCGGAATGTGCCCATTCCGTGCGTCGCCATCATAATCAGGCCTGCGCCTTCACGTTCCGCGGTGCGTGCTATGCACTGCGCCGGATCCCCGAGTTCAACCGTTCTCGCGACGGGCAAATGATCGAATACGCCGGACGCGAACTTATCGATCTCCGATTGCCGGCTGACGCGTATCGAATTTCTAAATGCGTGGTATGCGCCGCTATCGGGCACGAGCCCGTACGAGAACCCCTCGTAGAAATCGAAGACATGCAACAGAGTCACCTCGCTGCGAAACTCGCGCGCAATCCAAGCGACATAGGAAGCAGTGTTTTTCGACGCTTCGGAAAAATCTACTGGGAACAAGATGCGGCGAAATTTGAACATGCGGATCCGGGCCTCCTCAACTCTGCACGTTCTCTGCCACATATCCGTGAGAGAATTACGCCCGTATGGGCCTAATTCGCGCCTGGACTTGCGCGCCCTCTGCGAGTGGGCCGTTCCGGGGAGGTACCTGCGCGAGTTGGCCACGACAGAGTTAAATCACACAGAAGAGGAGGCCTGAAGCTGGAAACACGCCATCGCCAACACGCCGAGGGTGAGCAAACAGTGGCGGACTGGCCGCCCTCAGCGGGGCCGAATGTCCATATCCAGTCCTACTGGCGCTTTCGGGACCTCCTCGAAGCGGCTCCGGACGGCATTCTCGAAGTCGAGCGCGACGGCACTATCGTGCTGATGAACGCTGCTGCCGAGCGAATTTTCGGATACAAACGGGAGGAGTTGCTTGGCCAATACATAGAGGTCCTGGTGCCGGAGTCCCTGAAACGGCGGCACATCGGACATAGGACCGAATACGCCGAAAATCCGGTCACTCGTCCCATGGGAACGGGCCTCGAGCTATTCGCGCGGCGCAAGGATGGAAGCAACCTGCCGGTCGAAATCAGCCTGAGCCCCATCCGTTCGCCGCAAGGTTCCCGGGTGATCGCGATCGTGCGCGATATCAGTAACCGTAAGCAGGCCGAGGCGCAGATCAATGCCATGCATCAGGAATTCACGGCTGAGTTGGCGGCGAAGAATCAGCAGCTTGAAATTCGCAATCGCGAGATTGAACGAGCCAACCGGCTCAAGAGCGAGTTCCTTGCGAGCATGAGCCATGAACTGCGCACGCCCCTGCATACGATTATCGGGTTTGCGGACCTGCTGGCAGAGGGGCTGAAGGGCACGCTGAATCCGGATCAGAAACGGTTTGTGGGCCACATCCAGCGCGACGCGCGACATCTGCTGGAGCTGATCAATGACGTTCTTGACCTCAGCAAGATCGAGGCCGGGCACCTGGAACTGCACCCTGAGACTTTCAACGCCGCGGATGTGGCCGGCGAAACCATCGACAATCTCCGGCCTCAGGCGGTGGGCAAACAGATCACTTTCGTTGAGTCATTCGACGCGAATGTGATGATTACAGCGGATCGGGTACGGCTGAAAGAGATTCTCTACAATCTGGTGAGCAACGCCATTAAGTTCACTCCGGAAAAGGGCCAAATCACGGTCGTGTGCAGCGAACAGACGGATGGTGTGTTCTTCGCCGTTACGGATACCGGCATCGGTATCGATCCCGCCGAGCATCAGGCTATATTCGACAAGTTCTATCAGGTGGGATCGACCACCCGCGGCATCAGGGAAGGTACCGGTCTAGGCTTAGCTATTACGAAGAGCCTGATCGAAATGCACGGCGGAAAGATTTGGGTGGAAAGCACTCCGGGTCAGGGGAGCCGCTTCCAGTTCGTGTTCCCGCGCGCCGAATCGGTATCACACGCCGAGACAGCGGTCGAGCCGGATCACCGGAGCGAGAGAGTCGTTCTGGTGGGCATGGGGCAGGCGGATGAAGACGTGAGCGCTTTCCTCAAACAGAAGGGATACGACGTAGTTGCCAGCGAGGCAGAGCAGTTAGTCGCGACCTGCCGGACCTTAAGACCGGTAGCGGTTGTTCTGGACCTGCCAACGCCCGGGGCCGAGAGCTGGCGAGTGCTTCAGGATATTCGCGCCCACGATGACACGGCACAGATTCCGATCCTGGCGCTCGCAACAGATCAGAACCAAAGCACCCTCGTTTCCCTGGGTGCGAACGCGGTGGTCCCCAAACCCGTCGATCCAGCACTGCTTGTGGAAAAGCTCAGCAACGTGATTAGGCGCTTGCCCGGCGAGCCGCCGCGCATCCTGTTGGTGGATGATGATGCGGAAGCGCGTGAACTGCTGCATGAGACGTTGCGCTCGGCCGGACTGCTGACGGTATCCGCGGCTGGCGGTAAGCAGGCGCTGGAAATCCTGGCCCGCAGCCCTATCTCGGCCGTTATCGTAGACCTTGTGATGCCCGAAATGAGCGGTATCGAGCTGATCCTGCGCATGCGGCAGAATCCCGCCTTCGCGCAGCTTCCGGTGATCGTGCTCACGGCTAAGGAAATGGATCTGAATGACATCGAGGTAGTGGGGCGGCACGCCAGTGCCGTTTTCCTGAAGGCCGTGCCATGGAAAAAGGATTTTCTGACGCAACTGTATGAACTTCTTCAGCAGGTCACGAAAGCATGAAAAGGATTTTAATCGCGGAGGACCGTCCCGCCAGCCGTGAATTGATTTGTACCGTGCTCGAAAGCGCGGGATACGAAGTCATCGAAGCTGAAGACGGCCAGGAGGCGCTGGATAAGGCATCGGGACAGCAGCTCGACCTGGTTCTACTTGACCTGCAGATGCCGAAAATAGACGGTTTTGGCGCGCTGTGCCTGTTGCGCAAAGATCCCCGATTTGAAAAGATTCCGATTGTGGCTTTGACCGCGAGTGCAATGCAGGGCGATCGTGAACGGGCGCTCAAAGCCGGGTTCGCCGCCTATATTGCAAAGCCGGTGGACGTTTCCATGCTCCGATCAGAAATAGATCGACTGACGGGCGGCAGAGGTCCTGCCTGATGCGAACGGATGCATCGCAAGATGGGCTGCTTGAGGCTTTGCTGGACTCCTGGGACCGGAACAACGCGATCCTTGTAAACCTGCTTCGAGCCCTTCCAGACCAGGCGCTGCAGGCCAGGGCGACAGAACGTGGTCCGTCGGTGGGAGAGTTGTTCAACCACATCCATTATGTGCGGCTCGTCTTCATATCGGAGGATGCACCCGAATTTGCGCCTCCGTTACCCGAGGAAGAGTGGAGCGGTGAGCGCGATCCTGACCGCATTGCGGAGATGCTGAACAACAGCGCCAGGACGGTGCGGGAGGCGGTCAAGAGCCGGGTGGAAACGGGCCAGGAGATGAACCTTCATTACGACCATCCGATTCTGCTGCTGCAGCACATGATCTGGCACGAAGGCTATCACCACGGCCAAATTAAGCTAGCCCTCAAGATGGCCGGCCGCCCATTAGAGGATGAGAAAGCCGGACCAGTCACCTGGGACGTTTGGATGGTCAAAACTCAGCGGCCCCGGGGCTGTTAGCGAATGATGTCCGGTCAAAAATGGCTGCGACTCACGCCCGCCACAGGCGAATCAGAGTAATCTCGGGCGGAGCGCCGATGCGAATCGGGGCTCCGATGGTTCCCAAGCCTGAATTTACATAAATCATCGACGTTGGTAGCGTGTACAGCCCTTTCGTATAGGGTGTGTGCACCTCCGCGATGTTCAGATTGGTTCCCATCAGCTCCAGATTCACCTGCCCGCCGTGGGTATGGCCTGAAAGGCTGAGGTCAAACCCTTTCTCCGCCGCTTCGGGGAACACTTCGGGCGTATGCGCCAGCAGCAAATTGAATGAACTCAGGTCCACCAGGCCGGCGACGCGCTCCAAGTACGGTCCCGACCGCTCGTAATCCACCCCCACCAGATTCAGCCGGCCTGCGCCAAAGGACAGCGTAGTGGCTTCGTTCCGCAAAAACCGAATACCTAGCTCGCGGGCGCGCGCCTGCGTGTACGCTTCCACGTTTGAGTACTTTTCGTGATTGCCGAGGCAGCCCCAGATCCCCGAACTCGCCCGCAGGCGCGCCAGCCCCGATAGGCAAAGGTCCAGCGGATCGTGATGAGTCGTAATTAGATCACCCGTGACAAAAGCGATGTCCGGCCGCAGGCTGTTGCTCGCGTCCACCACTCGCGCCAGATCGCCGGCCGTATAAAACACGCCCATATGGATGTCACTGAGCTGCAGCAGCCGCAAGCCGTGAAGTTCGTTTGGTAATTCCGGGAAAGAGAGATCTACCTCGTTGATGTGAAAGTCTTTTCGCGTTATGACGCCGAAACCAAGTACGGCCGCCGGCAGCGTGCACATTGCCGCCGTTGAAACCGGTGCCACCGCCGTCTGCAGAAACTGGCGCCTGGCAACGTTCAATGTTTCGCCGGTCTTGGCGTGGGTCTGGGCCTGGCCTGGGCCGGCGCGCTTCTTGTTCGAACGCACCAGCTCAAAGGAAGCGAGTGCGACGCCGGCGGCAAGCATGCAGATCGCCCACAAGTACGACAGCGCTCCCGTCCATTCGCGGACTTGCTCGAATCCCAGCGCGCGCCAGACGTCCGGAAATGCATGCTCGCCGGTTGCGACATACACGGCTAGCAGCGCGAGCGCCGACGAGTAGTTAAGCGCTGCACGGATGCCGAGGCGGCGTCCCAGGAATGCCTGCGATCCGCATCCCAGCACCGTGACGGCCACCGCGAACCCAGGAGGCAGCGTTGTTGCATCAGAGCTCACGCTACATTGTATCGGCGGCAACGGTGGAATCGGGATGACAAGGCGTCAGAATCCGTAGCCGGGATCGCGAAATTCTGAGGGATTTCGCGCGGGCGCATAAGAAAGGTAGATCAGGTTCGATTTCTGTACCCATATGTGGTTTTATTCTGTTAATTTACGAACAAATACTTGGTACCTTTCGCAAAATATGGTACTAAATAGAAACACGCAACGAACTGGGCTGTTTGAGCATTTCTGACATGAGTTCAACCGCCTGGGCTGCGCCCGTCGCCGAACGCTGGTCGTCGCCCTACCCCTGGTATGCCGTACGAACCAGATCGAATCACGAAAAGCTGACCTCCGCGGTACTGGCGGGCAAAGGATACGAGCATTACTGCCCGACGTATCGCGTTCGCAGGCGTTGGTCCGATCGTGTCGTCGTGACCGAGCTGCCCATTTTCTCCGGATATGTCTTCTGCCGGTTCGACGTAAAGCAACGGCTGCCAATTCTCACGACTCCGGGCGTCGTTTCCGTGGTCGGCTTTGGACTCGAGCCGGCGCCGATCGACGACTCCGAAATAGCGGCAATTCAGACCGTTCTCGAGTCCGGTCTGACCGCCGAGCCTTGCCCCTTTTTAAAAGAAGGCCAGCGCATTCGAGTGAAACACGGCGCCCTCGAAGGTCTCGAAGGAATTTTGTTGAAGAAAAAATCAGAGTGGCGGATGGTGATCTCCGTCACGATGCTGCAACGATCTCTTGCGGTCGAGCTCGACCGCGAGTGGATAGCCTCCGCTTAGGTGTCGCCATTTGGCGACGCTGTTCAACGATTTTCGAGATTCTACTGCCCTTGCGGCAGAGCGGATTCTGGGTAGCGCACCACTATCACAGTATTGATGCGTTCCTCGCATGGATTCAGACCGTCCCGTCCTATGCACTCGCCTACGGATGTTCAGGAAGCGTACTCGATCATCGAGGCTTTTGGTCCGAGCCTGATTTAGTGGCATGCCGTCGCGTTTACTGGAAATCGCTGTAGCCGATAAGCCGGCCCGGGTGTTTCCCATGAACAAGCCAATCGTTCGCATTGGCAGGGCTCAAGACAACGACATCGTCCTCCATGACGAGCGTGCCGTTTCGCGGTGGCACGCCGTGATCAGTCATGAGGCGGAGGGGCCGGTGATGCTCTTCGACCTGGAATCCGAAAATGGCACATTTCTGAACGGATGGCCGATAGGACAGCCGGTGCCCGTTCAGCCGGATGACACGATCAAGATAGGGAACTTCCGTTTTGTGCTCCGCGAAGAACGGGTCACGCCGGATGGGCCTCACCGCTAGAATGATGCCTGAGTGAGAATCCTTTTCATCTGCCCGCACCAGGTGTGGCCGCCCGTAACGGGGGCGCGCTTGCGCAACCTGCATCTCTCGGCTGCGCTCGCCCGCCGAACTGCCGTTACGCTCATGCAGCTGCGCGCACCCGGAGAGGAGGTCAGCGACAGCGCGGAGCTGCGGAGCTTTGAGCGCATCGTGACTCTTGAAAGGGAACGTAGCTACACGGCCGGCAAGATTATACGCGGTCTCCTCGGCCCGGAGCCGTTGCCGGTCCTCAATTACCGGTCGGAAAACGTCGCGCGCTCTTTACGGCGAATCTTGCTTGAAGAACCCTTTGATGCCGTTCAGTTGGAGGGTCTTCATCTCTTGCCTTATCTGAATACGGTCAAGGAATTGCCGGACCCGCCAGCGATCCTCATTGACTGGCACAACATCGAATCGGAACTGATGCGACGCTACGCGGCTGGAGAAAAGAACTGGCCGAAGAAGTTGGTCGCTCGCCGTACGGCCGTCCTGCTCGAGCAGGCTGAAGCGCGTTTGCTCAGCGGCGCCCGGCTGCATACCGTAGCAAGTGATCGTGAGCGTGACGCGCTACTCACGCGCAGCTCACAGAGCGACGTTCGAGTTCTGCCGAACGGCGTTGATGTCTCGCGCTTCGCCCGGCGGCAGCAGCAGGGTGAGCGTGCTGGCGCCGCGCCCAGCCTGCTTTTTGTCGGGTCAATGGATTACCACGCAAATATCGATGGGGTCACGTGGTTTACGAAGCAGGTCTGGCCCGATCTGCACGCCCGCTTCCCGGATGTGACGTTTTCGATAGTTGGCCGCGAACCGGGACCAGGCATCCGAGGTCTTGCGTCCGAGAGCGTACGGGTCACGGGTACAGTGGAAGACGTCTTGCCGTTTTATGAACGCGCATTTGCGGTAATAGTTCCTCTTCGCGTAGGTGGGGGCACCCGTCTCAAGATTCTGGAGGCGATGGCGGCCGGCGTCCCGGTCATTTCCACGAACCTCGGCGCTGAAGGCTTGGACGTGCATCATGAACGGGACATTTTGTTGGCGGATTCGCCCGCCGAAATAATTTCGGCATTCAGCCGGCTCCGGGCCGATGAGCGGCTTTGGAGCGAACTGGCGGAGAACGGACTTCAGTTGGTCCGTCAAAAATACGATTGGGAAAGCCTCGGCGAACAGCTTTACAGCATGCATCAGCAGCAAGTTGCTGTGGCTTCTACGTAAGTCCGCCCAAACCCAAACTATTCGAAGTACAGATAGTACTCGGCCGGAATCCCCTTCCTGATATAGTGAGCTTCCAGGGTTTACCACAAGATCAGAAAGGGCAATATGCGCGGTACTTTGTTGCGCTTAGCTGCCAGTGCCGGACTTGCCTCGTTATGTCTCGCGCAGCAGCAGGAGCCGGTGCCAATCGTCGGACCGAACATCAACATGGTTTCCGGCACCACATGGCCGACCGGAGATCCATACCTTCAACGCCAGAATGAACCCTCGATGGCGATCTCGTCCCGAAATCCGCTGCATATCCTGGCCGGTGCGAATGACTACCGAACAGTCGACCTCCCTTTTGTAAACGGCATCAGCCCCAACACGCCGGATCCGAGCGGCGACGCCTGGCTGGGGCTGTTCAAATCCTTCGATGGCGGACGGAGCTGGATCAGTAACCTGGTTCCGGGTTATCCGCAGGAAGGGAGTGATCAGACTCGCGCTTTCCAGAAGATCCTCGGGGCGACGGACAAAGACATCTTCGCGGGAGCCGACCCGGGTGTTCGCGCCGGCACAAATGGCATGTTTTATTACGCTGGTCTGGCGTTTGTGCGGCAAACGGGCCACAGCGCCATCTTTGTGGCTCGGTTCATAGATGACAACAACAACGAGAACGGCGACACAATCCGCTACATCGACACCGGCATCGTGACTAGCGGAGGAGCAGCGCGCGGGCGAAACCAACAAAACCAGGTTTATTTCGAAGACAAGCCGAGCATCGCGGTTGATATCCCTAGAGCGGGCGCAGGCAGCTGCACGATTCCCGGGTCGAAGATGCAAGGCGCGCCTCCGAACCCGCAGACGTTCGCCGCCGGGAACGTCTATGTGACTTGGACCGAGTTTCCAGGTGGTGAGGAAGGCTTGGTGTCTTCCATTAAGTTCGCGGCCTCGGATGATTGCGGCCTAACGTGGCCGGCCGAGCCGATCGATCTGAGCCAGGGTATGACCGCGACGAACCAGGGTGCGACGATTGCGATAGATCCCAATAATGGCACCATTTACGTCGCCTGGCGGGTCTTCTCGACTCTTGGAAAGGATCCGGATGAGATCGTTTACGTCGCTTCGACCGATTTCGGGCATCATTTCAGCAAGCCCCAAGTAGTCACACCTATCAATCCATTCGATCAGGCAACTCTGGCGCAGGAAGACCCCGAGACAGATCCGGTTCAATTTCGAACAAATGCGTATCCGGCGATGACAGTCGACGCTCACGGCCGTGTATACATTGCGTGGTCGCAGCGCTGTGCTCCGGCCGATTCGACCGGTGCATGCCCGACACAGTCGAATATGCCAATTGATGCGGACCTGACTGCGCGCATTGTTTTCGTGAGCGGATCCCCCAATCCGCACTCCTGCCCGGGGGAGTCATCAGATGCCGCCGCGCTCGCATCCGGAGTTGGGAATATTCGCTGGAGCTTACCGCCTGTTGAGGTAGACAATAACTCGAACAAGCCGGGCCATCAATTTATGCCGGCGATTGCGTCTTCGGCCGGGAAGCTCACCGTCGCCTGGTACGACCAGCGATTCGACGATCAGTATGTAGTCTATACCCCGAAGAAAGACAAGATGGGCAACATTATCGGCGGTCAATACGATACGGATTACACCTTCGACGGCGGCTGCCCGCTCTATCCAAAATTCCGGCGATACATTAAGGACCCGTCGAATCGCCGCATCAGAAGGGATTCTCCAAAGGCGCGCCGGCACACTCTCGATATCCGCGCTGCGCAAATGACATCGTTATGTACCGGCCAACAGATCTTCGGCCAGTCGGTCCAGGTCTCGTCATATGAATTCGGAGCGAACCCGCGCACCGCCGGACAATTCTGCCCGAACCCCATTCCGGAGCCGCCGATTACGCAGTTGCAGGTGAATCCACCGAACTTTCCGATGTTTGCGACCGGAACCGAATCGTTCGACGGAGACTACATAGATATCGCCGGCCCGGTCTTCCTACCGAATCACGACGGAACGTGGCGATACAACATGAAACCAGCCGATACCGATTACACCCACGTGGTATGGACCGATAACCGCGATGTTGTGCCGCCCGCAGATGGTATATGGGCCAATTATTATCCACCGGTGGACGGGCAGACCATGAGCGTCTACGATAAGAGCACCTCAAAAAAACCTTGCACCGACGCTACCGTCGGCAACACGGGAGATAGAAATCAAAATATATATTCGGCGGCGCTCCCAGCCAGCTTTTTCGCCGCCGCGCCGACGAATTTCAAACAGCTTACTACGAAGTTTCCACGGCAGTTTCCCATTTACGTTCAGAACAATACCGCCGGACCGCTGACTTACGCGCTCAGCATCGTGGAACCAGCTAAGGACGTATCATTCAGCCAGACCGATCTGACCGTGCGCACGGCGAGCCTCACTGTGCAGGCGAACTCGACGGGAGCAACCAGCGTCTTTGTTAAATCCAGCGATCCGAGCCAGCAGGTGATTGTAAAAGTACAGTCTCCGGACCAAAGTGTCCCCACCGCCTCGGTAGTGATCAACGGCGACATTTCGAATCCGAATATTCAGAACCCGAATATACAAAATCCGAATATTCAGAATCCGAACATACAGAATGCCGAAGTCTACAATCCGAACATCCAGAATCCGAATATTCAGAATCCAAACATTCAAAACGCGGATCTATCGAACCCAAATATTCAGAATCCGAATATTCAGAACTTAGCGGTTGCAAATCCGAACATACAGAACCCAAACATACAGAATCCGAACATCCAGAACGCCGCGCTGGCAAATCCGAACATCCAGAATCCGAACATCCAGAATCCGAATGTGCCCGATGAGATCACCGGCGGCGGACAGGTAACGGATGCCAGTTGGACAGTTACTAACACCGGTAATACGGCGAGTTCATACATCATGCAAGTGAACACTGGGGCGGCACCTTCTTACGTGCGCACCCAGGTGGTTGTCTGGCAGTACTACACGACGCCAGTTGCTTTGGGATGTGCACTCACCGTGCAGTCGCACTTTCTTCCCGTCTTAAACCATTATTTGAACAAGGGCGAAAACGGCGCAGTAACCCCGACCGTTGCTCTGAAACCAGGAGAATCGGCGCTGATTACCGTCCGCACGTTCGACACGAAAGCCACTACGGTTGCGACAGGTCCGGAAGATGCATTGAAGGCCTACAATCCAATTAAAGAACATGCCTTTCAGTCGGTTGTTGCCTTCGCTGCGAACACAAACAGCACGAATGGGAAGCCGCCATCTGCATCTCCTCCGGTGAACCTTACTGTGGGGCCGCCCCCTACAGTTACGGTGAAAACATCTCCTCTGGTTCTCCAATTCGGGTCTACGGTTTATAGCGGTACGATCACGCTGACATCAACCAAAACCTACACGGGTCCTCTCTACTTGCTGCTTACGCAGTTTCCGGAGAACGTGAGCGCAAACCCCATTACCAGTTCCTCGGCGAAGGGACCCTATATGTCGGCTTCCGGTCCGTATTACATCTTGTCTAATGGTCTTGTGGCGGGGCAGCCACTCACACTCAATGTCACGTTTACTGATGTGTCTAATGCGCCTATAAAGTTCGGAACTGGCGTGTTTGACGCGTTGCCATAAGCTGTGAGGGTTAGTTATGACTGGATCGCATGTCAAACGGATTGTGATGGCGCTCTCGCTGATGGCAGCAGCGGTGGTTCCTGCTTCCGCCGACAGCTACGCTATTAGCATCAATACTTCGTCTACTGGTCTGAATCTGGCGGGAGCCGGTGAAATGGTGTTCGAGCTTAGCATCGGCCCCAGCACCACGGACGATATTGTCGCTGCGATTTCAAAATTCAACCTTGAAGGGGGAACTCCAGGCGCGGTACGCATGTCGCAAGGAGTGACCGGCTCGTTCACGGGCGGATCCACCAGCCTGACGATTGAGAATCTATACCAGACGAGCTTTTACGATCAGTTTGTGACTTTCGGCAAAGCTTTATCGCTCGACGCGGGGTTTACGTTTACGCCCCCGAACACGGGGAGGCCTGACGCTACATCTGACTTTCGCATCCTGCTTGGGCCGCCGATGTTCACCACCGGAATCGATGCGGTGGATATCACTTACGACGCTAAAGGCGTTCCGACGATTACGCACGTGGATGCCGCAACCGTCACGCCCACGCCCGAACCGGGATGGCTTGCCGCGGCTGGTCTGCTGTTGCTCGTTGTTCTTTTCCGGCTGCGCCGGCTTAATGCAGCTCGCTGACGGCTACATCTAAGCTGTTCAGCCGTTTTCTGGCGTCCGCTGCGAGCCGATCATAGGGATCGTTGCCACGAGCGGCCAAGTAGTTTCGGTAATCGATCGCGGCTGCAGGACTCAACAGCTCCTGGTGCGCGCGGCCCTGGTAGTAAAACATAGGAACGAAATATCGCCAGGTAGGCTCGTCATCGAGGAAAAGAGACGTGGCTTCGCCTTTGCGATTCATGCATGCGTCTAATTCCGTGTCGGCCTCAGTGTATGCGCCGGCGTCGAGATAGGCCCGGCCCAGATCGAAGCGGCCCATCCAGGTATCCGCGATGCTCTTGGCTGCTTCAAGGGTTTGAACGGCTTGGCGGAAATCGCTATGCCGCATCTGAACTTCGGCCTCGATCAGTTTGCCGTAAGCGCGCGGATCGGGTTCGAATCGCTGACTGAGAATGCGGCTCAGCTGCAGCGCTTTCTCAACTTCACCGGATTCCAGGTAGATGACCGCCCCCGGATAAAGCAAACTCTGATCATTCGTTCCGTTGACCGCCTCCCGGGCCGCGGCGGTGGCCTTGCTTTTCTGATTCAGCATGAGCCAGGCTTGGCCCATCATGACCCGCTTCTCCGCGGCGCGGCCGGGCTCATGGGCGGCCTCGTCTTTCTCGATCGAAGGTTTAAGAATCGAGATTGCATCTGCCGCCCTGCCCTGATACAGCGCGATGTCGGCCAGTCCTACTGCCGCGGTAGATGCGCCTGATTCGCTCAGGGCAGCCAGTTTGTGATAGGTCTCCGTGGCCGCTTTCGCATCACCTTTGGCGAATTGAGATAACGCGAGGCAGAGATAAGCCTTTTCGAATCGGGGACTCATCTTGAGCAGGCGCTCCGATTCAGCGATGGCTTTGTTGAAGTCGCCCGCGTACATGGCGTAAAGGCCGAGATTATTTAGCTGCAGAAGGTTGTCGGGATAAAGATCGACTACTTTCGTGGCTTGATCCAAGGCGGCGCTCATGTTTCGCTGCTCAAAGTAAGCCATCGCCATGTTAGCCATACCAGCGGAATCGAACGGATACTGCTTCTCCAATTGCGTAAACTGCTCGATCGCTTTGTCGTAATCGCCGACATGCAGGTAATAGCCGCCGCGCGTGCGGTACTTCTCGCGTTCCGTCATGCGAGTCATCTTCGACATCGCAAGGCGGTAATACTTCTCTGCTTCCTGGCGCTGTCCGTGATTCGCCAAGATGGCCGCAATGCCGGCATATGCGCGGCCGAAGTCCGGATCGAGCGCGATACACCGCTTATAGGCGTTCAGCGCATCCTCCGACTTCCCGGCCACCTGAAATCCCTGCGCGAGTTCATACTGCTGCGCAGCTTCGAGCGACGTTGCCGAAAAAGTTTCTTCGGCCTCAAGCTGTTGCGACTGCGGCACGACGTCGCCCAATGCTTTGCGAAGCCCCGCGCCCACCTTTGCCACCGAAGCTTTCAGACCTTCGAGACTGGACGCCTTCGCACGCTCCGAATCGATGATCTTTCCGGTCCGCGAATTGATGGCCTGTGCCGACAGCACATACTTACTGCCCTCGCGCGTGATGGTCCCGCCAACGACGACACCGAGACCCTCGCGTTGAGCAATGAGACGGGCGCCATTTACGTCCAGCTTTGCGGAATCCGAAAGCATGGACAACGTGTTCCGCGCGCGAGCACGGTCGAAGGTGTCAACGAAGCTTGCGCCTTCGAGCGCTGAGTTCATGAGCGGCTCAAGCGTGTTATTCAATACCGGGTTTCCGCTCTTATTGGCGAAATCGGAAACCAGGATCTTGACCGGTGAATGCGGAGCGCGGGCAGCCGGACGAAGAATGGTGTACGTCAGCGCGCCCAGCAGCAGCACGAAGAGGGTGGCGATCGCTGCAATGGCTCTCCAATCCCGGGACTGGCGCTTCCGAATGCCTAGCCAGGTCTCGAGATCCTCGACGACTTTGTCTGCGGACTGGTAACGATGCTCAGGATCCAACTGGAGGCAGCGCCCGACGATGTCGCTGACAGGGCGGGGAATGCTCGCGTCCACTTCTGCCGGGGGTTTGATCTGTTTCGTTGACCTCTCTTTTAGCACTTCGCCGAGCGAACCCTTGCTGCCAGGAACTTCACCGGTCAGCAGTTCATAAAAGATCAGACCGACGGTGAATAGATCCGAGCGGGCGTCTACGCGTCTCGACCGCGCCTGCTCGGGCGACATATAGCGCGGGGTACCGAGCAAAGCGCCGATGACGGTGAGGCCGGACTGCCCTTGCACAAAGGGTTGGCCCGGTTGCGGAATGTAGGATTTCGAGTCCAGCGAGTGAGCGATGCCGAAGTCCATAACGGCGGCGCGGCCATGGTTGTCCACCATGATGTTTTGCGGCTTCAGATCGCGGTGGATCACGCCTTCTGCGTGGGCAACAGAAAGACCCTTGCAGACCTGCAACATGATTTCAGCCGCTTCGCGGACCGGCAGCTTGCCGCGCTGCCGAAGAATGTCCATCAACTCGCGGCCGTCAATGTATTCCATGCTGATGAAGCGCATGCCGTCGGCGAGCCCGAGATCATAGATGCGGACTACGTTGCGATGAGTGATTTTGCTGGCCAGCACCAGCTCCTGGCGGAAGCGCTGCAGCATCTCCTGACTGCCGGCGAGCTCCGGGCGGATCACTTTCAGAGCGACGACGCGGTCGACCTCGCGGTCGCGCGCTTTGAAAACGGAGCCCATGCCACCTTCGCCCAGCGCTTGCAAAATCTCGTAACGGCCGCCGAGAATGGAACCCGGATGCAATAACACGGAGGCGTAGGCGAGGACGTCCGAGGGCGTGAAGGCCTTCGACCAGCCAGGCATGCTGGAAATTTCGGTCCGGTCATCCCCCGGCTGCGACGGCACGCGGACTTCCGTCTCACCCAGGTCGATCGGTGTTGCTGTCCCGCAAACAGGGCACTGGCGTGCTGACGCGGGCACCGGAGTGTGGCACGACGAACAGAGCATCGAGTTTGGGTGATGGGCTTTTTAATTATCGGATATCTCACCCGACGTGAGCCCATGAATCCCGTGGGTCCAGACCTAGTAAAGTGTCCGGATCTTGCCCATCGTTTCGCTGTCGAAAGTACCTAAACGACCCGGGTTGCCGTGCAGTGGCTCGGGTTTATCGCCCGGAGCCGGCGGACTCTACCGGATGATTCTTTTCGAGAAACTCAAAGCGGGCCGCATCGTTCGTGGGTGAGGCCCCCGTCTTGGAATCGACTATGTGAAGCACCATGTCTCCGTTGTGTTCGTTATACTGCGGCCATTTCGGCAGGCGCGAACCGTTAGGATCGCCGGATTTCGCGAAATTCGTCCAATAGCTCGACATCATCTCTGAGACCTGGTAGTCCTCAGGTGTCCATGGAAGGTCTTTTGCCGCCAGATTTCCGAATACGTACTCGATCTCTGCCGAGTGATAGGCGCCCCTCGAAGGGTGCCCTGGCGCGGCGGGAGGCGCTTGCGCAAACAGGTACCGGTAGACAGGGGAGTCGCTGGTCGCCTGATGTGCCTGAATCCATTTCCAGGTGCTTAGAGCGATGAATCTGGCGGCAGCAAAATCGTCGGCGGACTCGCGCGCTTCCGCATCGTTTGCGGCGGGAAAGAGTTTCAGAAACTCGGGTGCCTCGTCACCGAACATCTCATGAGCTTTTGCAGTCCAACTCTGTACGGTTGCCGGTGGCTTGCCTCCCCCGATACCTCCTTCGTGGGCATTCCATCCCGCCAACAAAGGAACGTGACTCTCTTTGCCTGCCGAGTAGATGGCCTCCATCGTGTCTGGCATAAAGTACCCATCTATGTCGGGCCAGAAAGAATAAGTCTGTTTTCTCTTCAACACGTCCTGGAGCAGTTGCTGCGCCGGGATGGCGCGGAGCGCTTCGATGGAGTTAGCTCCGATAGCCGCGGCATATTTCTCACCTGTCGCCTCCGCTTGCGCGAGAGTTGCTTCTGGCCGGCTTGGGCTTGAGAAATAAGAACCGCTCTCCCCGATGGCGCGCGCGAACAGCCCCTTAGCAAGCGGCGAGGCGACCAGAGCACTTACTGAGAATGAGCCCGCGGATTCTCCGAAAATCGTCACGTTTTGCGGATCGCCGCCGAAAGCGTGAATATTCCGATGAACCCATTGCAGCGCGGCCAACTGGTCCAGCAGGCCATAATTCCCGGAGGCATCGTGCCCGGATTCCTTAGTCAATTCAGGATGAGCGAGGAAGCCGAAAATGCCCAAGCGGTAGTTCATGCTGACTACCACGACCCCTTTCTTGGCGAGGTTTTCACCGTCCTGGCGAGGCTCGGACGATGCACCAGCCTGGAAACCACCTCCATAGATCCAGATCATGACCGGCAGATGTGCGTCGGAGGCCGCGGACGGGGTCCAGACGTTGAGGTACAGGCAGTCTTCGCTGGGACCCTTGTCACGAAAGATCATGTCGTCAAATATCCGCCCCTGCATGCAGCGCGGGCCGAAGGCGGTGGCCGGCCGGACGCCGCTCCAATTTGCGACCGGTTGCGGCGCTTTCCATCTCAGCGGCCCCACTGGAGGCGCGGCGTACGGAATTCCTTCATAAATGTGGATTTCGGATTTGGCAGTGGTTCCCTCCACCACGCCCGAATCGATCGTCACACGGCTCGCGGCGGTTGCGGCCGACGCAAGCAGGATGGCCGGAAGGAGCAGCCTTCCCGCCTTTTCGAAAGCAAGAGATGTTAACGCCATAAAGACTCCTGTTCTGCTAGTGTAAACGCGCCTCTCGAGAGAAGCTTGCAGCGATGGTGCTCAACGGAATTTTTGCTGCGACTCTGGTGATCTGTTCACGTCCATATTAGGCGTGGCGGCGATCGTGACAAGACCCAAAAGGCATGCGGGGCTGCGAAACAGAATCTTTATCGTGCTGATCATTCTCAGCAATACGTTCGGGAACTGTCTGCTTGCGATCGGGATGCAGCACATGCCTGATTTTTGGGGCACTTCATTTGGCGCCTATCTTCTGGCGCTTATCGGCAACCCCTGGATACTAAGCGGTACCGCTCTCCTCACTCTCTGGATGGTTTCTCAGCTTTCGATGTTCACCTGGGCCGATCTCAGTTACGTGCTGCCGGTGACGGCGAGCGGTTATCTGGTAACAGCGATACTCGGCAGATGGCTGCTTGGTGAACAGGTGACCGCGATGCGCTGGGGAGGCACGGTGCTGATCACGCTCGGCTCCATGGTGGTTTCGCAGACGCCGGTGCAGACCAAAGCGCGATTCCATGGGAGAGATGAATGACCTGGCTTTGGGTGTTGGTCAGCGTGGTCTCAGGGACGTTAGGCGACGTTCTGGGCGCGAAGGGAATGTCGGAGCGGGGAGAAATGGTCGATTTCGGCCCGCTTGGAGTGGCGCGCGTACTGCGCTATATCGCCACGCATCGCCTGGTTCTGGTGGGCATTGGCTGCAACGCGATTTCTTTCGTCTCTTTCCTCGCCGTGCTCTCCCTCGCGCCCCTCAGTTTTGCTGTTCCGGCGACTGCCATGAACTATATCCTGAAGACACTGCTTGCCAAGTGGTATCTGTGCGAACAGGTGAGCTGGCACCGCTGGGCAGGTGTTGCGCTGGTTGCGGCCGGCCTCGTGATGATCGCATTTTGATTTTGAAAGACTGCCATCAATGGGGACCGCCTGCTCCGCGTCCACGATGCAAGCCCACCAGCACCAAACCCGCGACAACAAGGCCGGTAGCGGCTAATTTGGCGATGAGTACCGGTTTGCGAAAGTCCTCCCGAAACCATTGCGGCTTCAGTTGTGTGATCAGATACGCACCGATGAAGATGATTACGTAACGAACACCGGAGATGGCTTGCACAAGCGACGGGGCCGCGCGGCTCAACGCGAATACCACCAGGAAAGACCCGACGCCCGCCAGAAATCGATTGAACATGTACCAGAACTTGCTGCGCGGAGGTGCCTGCTCAGAGGTGGTGAACACTTGTTTGCGCCAGGACGGCGGTATGAGAAGCGCAAGTGCGCCGGCCGTGGTGCCGATGGTGAAGAACACGTACCCGCTGACGAAGTTGGTGCTGTTAAACACGATCTTCTGCAAGACATTCATCAGGCCGAAACCCGCCGCTGCCAGCGCAATCTTGGGAACCATCTTTTTCAAGGGGCGCTTCTCGGCGAAGAACATAATGAAGCCGCCCGTGGTCATCAAGAGAAAGCCAGGCAACTCGCCTCCGATGGGGGATTTCAATAGGGGAATCGAGATCAGGGCCGTCATCACAGGCGCGAACCCACCCATGGCGGCCAGTTCGTCCGAGGCCTCGCCCGCCTTCAGGGCCGAGTAGTAAAAGTACGACGCGATGAGGTCCAGAAGCCCGGCAGCAAAGCCCAGACCGGAGATTCGCCATCCCGGCCATGTGAAACCAAAGGCCAGGAGGATCAGCCCGAAGATGCTGATGACGCCAAGCCAGAACACATAAGATATAAGGTTCTGCGTGCCCTTCTTTTTGAGCAGAACCTTGTCCCATACGAGTGAGATGCCTATAAGTCCGTGCGCAAGGATGGCGATAAGAATGCCATTGAGCGCAATCTTCTCAATCGCTTTTATGAAATACATTCGGGAGTTCGGGGGGGCGTCGTCCCTGAGACGCCGCCTATAGCAGGTTTTCTAACCGCAATTCCGAATCAGAATATGTGCTTGATGCCGCGCCCGATGCCTTTGACCACTTTGCCGGTGCCCTTTGCCGTGCCGACACCGACGTCTTTACCGGCCCCTGCGGCCCCTTTGCCGACGGCACCTGCGGCATCAACAGGATGAAGCGTGGCCAGATCGCCTGCGCCCTTGCCCACGCCCTTCGCCGCTTCTCCCGCACCTTTACCTGCGCCTCCGGCTATATTGCCCGTCCCATTTGCCACTTCGCGGCCGGGACTTGGTTCCGGTTTGCCGTTGTTTTCGTGCTTGCCGTGTTTGCTCTTTGTGTGAGTGGTGGTCTGCGTTTCAGTTGTTTGCGAGCTGTTCTGGCTCCAGCCTATGGCGGCGAGACCGAGCCCAAGCGAAAGAGTCGCAAATATCCGGAAGCTTCGCTTCTGTCCCATCACTTGTGAGATGCTTGTCATCGAAAATCGTTCCCGCCGCGCACGCGAAGCATGCGGACTTGTCGCCTAATGAAAATCGTGCGATGACACAACCGCGGCATCTCGAAATGCCAGCGGTTCGATGTCGCCGGCCTTCACGGAAATCACTCCGCTGATGCTTTGCAGCACGCCTTTGACGCAGACGTAAGGCGCGCTGGTGCACTCCCTCCTTCTTCTATCAAAGAGATCAGGTTGCACGATCACATTCACGATGCCGGTCTCGTCTTCCAGGCTGAGAAACACAAACCCTTTGGCGGTGCCGGGGCGCTGTCGAGTAATGACGCAGCCGGCTACTTTCAGCAGCATGCCGTCACGCTGCGCTTTGGCGGTTGCGGCATCCATGATTCCCAGCTCCCGCATGTAGGCACGATAGTGCGCCATCGGATGCATCCCGATGCTCAGACCGCTGTTATTGAAATCGGCGTACGTGCGCTGGCCGGGGGTCATGGGAGCCAACGGCGAGGGAGTGTTATCATCCGCAGCGGGTTCCAGTAACTCACCCGCTGGCTTCAATGCGAGTTGCGCCTGCCAGAGCGCACCGCGGCGATGGCGGTCTGACTTCTCCTTGGGCAATGAGTTTAAGGCGCCTAATTCCGCAAGAGCGGTCATCTCGTCTTTCTGTAGTTCGGGCACGCGCCGTATCAGGTCACGCAGGGAAGTGTACGGGCTTTGCTTCCGTTCTTGCTCAATCGCGCGCGCTGTTGCCGCCCTTAAACCCCGAACATAGTTCAAACCCAGACGTACATACTTCTGCTTACCGTCCGTTTCAACGGTGCACTGGAAATCCGAACGCAGCACATCCACTGGCCGGAAGCGCTGCCCGTGGCGTTGTGCATCCTTCACTAAGGTCGCTGGAGAATAAAAACCCATTGGTTGGTTGTTCAGCATCGCTGCCGTGAACGCCGCCAGATAATGACACTTCAGGTAGGCACTCGCATAAGCGAGCAGGGCAAAGCTGGCGGCATGTGATTCCGGGAATCCGTACAGCGCGAAAGATGTGATCGCGAGAATAATGCGGTCCTGCGTTTCGCCAATAATGTTCTGGCGGTTCATGCCTTCGCGAAGCTTGACCTCGACTTCACGCATGCGTTTCTCCGAACGTTTAAAGCCAAATGCGCGCCGCAGTTCTTCGGCCTGGCCGCCCGAGAAACCAGCCGCAATCATTGCGATACGAATCAACTGCTCCTGAAAGAGCGGCACGCCGAGCGTTCGCGCGAGCACCGGCTCGAGCGACGGATGCAAACAAACCGGCTCCTCCAGGCCCTGCCGGCGTTTCAGATAAGGATGCAGCATCTGTCCCACGATCGGCCCCGGGCGAATGATCGCAACCTGCACGACGATATCGTAAAACTTTGCGGGTTTCATACGCGGAAGGCATGACATTTGCGCTCGGCTCTCTACTTGAAACAGGCCGATGGTATCGGCTTTCTGCAGGCACGAGTAAACTTCCGGATCGTCTTGCGGAAGGTGCGCCAGATCCACTTCTTGGTGATACTCATCCCGGATGAGATGGATGGTATCTTCGAGCACAGCCATCATGCCAAGACCTAGCAGGTCCACCTTCACGATGTTCAGATCGGCGCAGTCGTCTTTGTCCCACTGCACCACTACACGGCCGGGCATGGTCGCAGGTTCGAGTGGAACAACAGAGTCAAGCTGGTTCTGGCAGATCACCATGCCGCCGGAATGCTGGCCTAAATGGCGCGGAAGCTCCAGAATCTCGCTCACGAGCGAGAAGAATTTCCGGCTGCGCGGGTCGCGAAGATTGAAGCCTTCATCGGTAAAGCGGCGTTCGAGCGTGTCTTTCGGATCACGCCATTCAAACGTGTTGATTTGGCTCGCGAGTTTAGCCGTTTCGTCTTCGGCAAAGCCTAACACCTTGCCGATATCGCGTACGGCGGAGCGGCCGCGGTATGTAATGACGTTGGCCGTCATGGCCGCGCCGAGTTGCCCGTAGCGTTCATACACATATTGAATGGCGCGCTCGCGCTGGTCACCGCTCGGCAGATCCAGATCAATGTCGGGCATCTCGCCACGCTCTTCCGAGAGGAACCGCTCAAACAGAAGATCCATGCCCACGGGATCGACCGCGGTGATGCCGAGCGCATAGCAGACCGCGCTGTTGGCGGCTGAGCCGCGCCCCTGAACTAGAATTTTTTGGCGCCGGCAGAAATCGACGATGTCCCAGACGATCAGAAAGTATCCGGCCAAGTTAAGCTTTTCAATCAGTGCGAGCTCCCGCTCTACCTGCTTCTGAGCGCGTTCGTAATAGGGTTGGTACCGGCGACGGGCGCCGGCATCCGTGAGCTGACGCAGGTAAGAGCTCTCGGTGTCGCCGGGGGGCACGGGATAGCGCGGAAATTCGTAACCCAGGTCGACGAGAGTGAAACCGAGACGGCCTGCCAGTTCGCATGTATTGCCGATCGCTTCCGGCAAATCGGCAAAGAGCGCGCACATCTGCGTGGATGTCTTTAAATGACGTTCGGCATTGAAGTTCAGCAGCTTGCCTGCTTCGGCGAGCGTTGTTTTGTAGCGCAGACAGGTGAGCGCGTCCTGCAGATCGCGGCGTTCCGGCGTCGCATGTGTAACGCCGTTGGTCGCAAGCAGCGGCAGCTTGAAGCTGCGCGCCAGTTCAATTAAGGCTTGATTGCGTATCTCCTGGTCGCGCCGGTAGTGCCGCTGCAATTCGATAAACACATTCCCGGAGCCGAAGGTATTTAAAAGTTCCTGTATACGGCGGCGAGCCTGCTCTTCAGCATCTGGACCGCGAAGGTAACCAAACACCTGCGCCAGCGGGCCTTCGTCGCCGCCCGTGAGGCAAACCAGCCCGCAAGCGTATTCAGCAAAATCATCGGATGTGGCGAATGGATTCCCGGTTTTGCCGTTCTTCCCATCCCGAAATTTAGTCCGCGTGATGAGGCGGCACAGATTTTGATAGCCGGTTCGATTTTCAACCAGCAGCGTATTACGGGCGCCATCGGCAGTGTTGACTTCCGCGCCGATCAGCGCGCGAATACCTAATTGCTGAGCGGCGAGATGGAACCGTGGCGCGCCGTAAACGCCATGCATGTCGGTGATGGCCATCGCGGGCTGTTCCAGCTCCTGACAGCGCGATGCAAAATCTTCCGGTAGTGAAGCGCCTTCCAAAAAAGAAAATGCAGAACGAGCGTGCAGCTCAACATAACGCGACGGCATGGTTCAAACGCAACGCCCGAGTGGCGCCGGAACCATTATAGGCGAATAAAAGACGAAAACGAATCAGGTCGCCGCGGTTTATCTAGTTTCAGGCCTGTGACGGTTCGCCCGGAAACGTGGATGCGACACAAACTCACGAGTGGTCGAAGCATTGGCAAGCGCGGTAAATTCATTCGGCTTGCCGGCCTTCACAGGCTGCTGGCCGGCGGTGCGCGTCGCCGAAGATGAGCTGAAGATTCCGCCTTCAAAACAGGGCGGAGCGAAGACGGGGCTCACCTGCGGCAAAGGCTGTAGCGCTGCTGAGGGCGAAGTGAAATTAAAGCTTGCAGCGGGATTGTTGATCGCTCCTGAAGCATCGCGCGCAGTCAATGGCGGCAATCCCCAACGCCACTCAATCAGTTTCAGGGCAGCGGTGTGGTCATATA
>JAFAMM010000335.1 GCA_019233375.1 Acidobacteriaceae bacterium | reverse complement strand
TTGAATCCGAAATCCGCGACGTATACACGGGTCCCGTCCGAGGTGACGGAAGTCGGGTTGCACAGTTGGTTTGCGGCAGTAGTTACTGTCTCACCGACAACAGATATGTTGCAAGCGGGCTGCGTTCCCGTATTGAAATTTGTCTGTCCGAGCACGACATCCGCCGGTTGACCATTGCTGGTCGGGAAGTGATTCCAAATGAGTACGCGATTGTTGATCGCGTCGGCTACAAACACATGACCGTCCGGGTTGATCCACACGCCTTGGGGGCCTCGAAAGGTAGCGCTGGTTACACTCGAAGAGTTTGTTGTAAATGAGGCTTGCCCCAACACAATGTCGGGTGGCGCATTGATCGAGTTCGGGGTGGCATTCCATAGGAGCACGCGGTTGTTGCCATAATCGGCAACCGCAAGGCGATTCCCATCGCTGGCAACACCGGTAGGATCGTTCATGCTGCCGGTACCGGAGGTGGCCGACTGGGAAGTGCCGGGCGCAAACGTCGTGAAATTCGTCTGGCCCAACACGATGTTCGCTGAAAAGCCGCAAACGCTACACGTTTCCGCTGCGAACGGGGTCAGGTCGGTATCCGGCAAAGGGATACTCGATGTCGGGAATCCGAGAACGCGGGCATCCTGCGTGTAAGTGCCGCTCGTAACGCCGCTCGGGATCGGCAGGCCGTTGTTGGGATTCAGACCGGTCATAGTTGTGGCGTCGGCGACCCAAAGCGTGCCATTCGCATACGCGACTCCGCCGGCGGCACCGAGAGTGGACTGGTTCGGCATCGCCAGACTGCCGAACGCCCAGGTGGCTTGCCCGATAAGCACCCGGGCCGCCTGCCCGTTAACCCACGTCGGTGTCTGCGCGAGGAGCGAAAGAGGAGACAGAAGGAAAAGAAGAGAAATCAGCCGGTACTTGCTCAAGATTCAGGACCCCAAGAAACAGCTAAGTATAACAGCGGGTGTGACGCGGGCCCGCTCAAATCGGTTGCGGCAAGCAGCGGCGTTTCAAGCGGTTGAAAAACGTCTAAGTTCGTACAATGAAGTGCGATGGCGCTTCTGGACAGACTTCAAAAAGACCTCGTGGACGCGATGAAAGCGAAGGACGAGAGCCGGCTCGGAGCGCTGCGGATGTTTAAATCGGCGCTGAAGAAACAAGAGGTGGATTCGATGAAACCTCTGGACGAAGCAACGGAGTTGCAGGTGATGAATACTCTTCTAAAGCAGCGGCGCGAGGCAGCGGATCTTTTTCGCAAGGGCGGGCGCGAAGAACTGGCCGCGAAGGAAGAGGCGGAGATGGTCATTCTGGAGAGCTATCTTCCCGCGGCACCTTCGGACGCCGAGCTTGACGAGGCCGTAGGCGCGGCCATAGCCGAGACGGGAGCTACGTCGGCTAAGCAAATGGGAGCCGTCATGAAAGCGGCGCAAGCCCGGCTGACAGGAAAGCGCGTGGACGGAAGGGCTCTGAGCGAGCTGGTCAAAAGCCGATTGAGCTAGACTCTCTTGAACGGACAATTTTCGTCCGCCGGACGTACTCTGCCCCGGTAAGAAATCTACCCCGGTCAAACGCGATGGGACAAGAATGTGAATGCCGCCTGCGGTACGCCGGCCAGACCGTAACGGGTAAGGCGCGTCTCGAGACCGATTTCATCCTGTTTCGTGGAGAGCGGCGGTTAAAAGTTCCTTTCAAGGATCTTACTGCCGTATCCGCTGCTCACGGCTGTTTGAAATTGGAGTTTGCAGGTGGACCGGCAACGCTCGAACTCGGCCCGGCCGCGGAAAAGTGGGCGCGCAACATCCTGCATCCCCCTTCGCTCCTCGACAAATTGGGTGTCAAACCGGGAGTTGATATCGCCGTCGTTGGCGATTTCGAGCCTGGTTTCACGCGTGAACTTGGGACATCGGTGCAAGGCTGTGCAGATGTAATCTTTCTTGCGGCGCGGACGGCTGCAGATCTACAAAAGCTCCCGGCGGCCATTTCTCGTCTTAAGCCCCGCGGATGCATCTGGATCGTTTATCCCAAAGGCGCCGAGGCGATACGCGAGATGGAGGTGATTCAGGCCGGCCGTTCCGCTGGGCTCAAAGACACCAAGGTAGTGAGTTTCTCTTCCAGCCACACTGGGTTGCGCTTCTCCCGGCCAGCAAAGCCAGGATCGCCGGTGGAATGAGCGTGGAGTAAGCCTTCTTTCAGCGAGATCTCGACCTTAGGTGCGGTAAACGTAGCGCGCGAAGAAGCGCGTGCATCGGTTGC
>JAFAMM010000330.1 GCA_019233375.1 Acidobacteriaceae bacterium | reverse complement strand
AAAAGAAAACATAGATCTCCGCGGAATTGTGAGAGTGGGACGGGCCTCGGCCAGGGTGCAGGGTGAGCTGCGCGGCAGCCAGTACCTGACGGTCGCAACCTCGACAATAGAAAAGTTGAATATTCTTGATGTGATTACGGCCGACCTTATCGTCGCGCGAGTCACATCCATATATCCCGTCGGCGGATATCAAGAAGCCGCCAAGCCCGATGCGAACCATCCCTCACAGTTCTATCTCACCGGCTCCTATTTCGCCAATCTGAACATCGAGGGCATCCCAAAACTTCTCAACATCGATCCTGTGGTGGTGACAAATCCGTTTCAGGTGCCACAAACGGCCACACAGCGAACATTCGCGTTCCGGGATGCCAGCACCCCGAACACCCCAATGCCTGATCCCTTCATGACCATTTCTCAGTTTGGGACTATCTACGCTGGAGAGATCGATATCTTTGGGTCGCGAGTCACACTCACAATGCTCCGTCTCTGCCTTGGGTCCCCTGATAGCGGAAACGTGGCAGTCGCCACATGCTGCACAAACGGCCACGAGGGACCCTGACATAAGTACCGCATAAATAGGTACAATGCCCTGTACCCGTGACATCGCCGTGTGGCCCAGAGTGTCGGTTGTGCTTCACAGTTCTTCTGTCCCTGGCTGTGATCGCCTCATGCGCGAAAAAGCCGGCCGCAGGTGATGCGGGGCCCGGAGCCGCGGGAAACTCCTCTGATCCGGCCCAAATCTTCGCGTTCGCCACTCGAATGCGGCATTCCAACCCTGGCCTCGCGCTGGAACAGTGTGAACGCGGTTATGCACTCGCGCAAAAGTCTTCTCAACAGGACTGGAACTGCCGGTTCCGTTTTCTATATGCTGAACTGCTCCTCGATCAAAGTCCTGAGACCACTTCGAAGGTCCGCGAATTGGTCGCCTTCCAGCCTGCTGCTGGAGACCACTTGCCAGAGACCCTGACACGGATGTGGGCCGTCCGCGGTTACGCGGAGCAAAGAAGTGGCGATTGGGAGCGTGCTGAAGAGCTGTACGACCGGTCCTTTTCGGGGTTATCATTCGTCGACGACCCTTGCTGGAGGGCTGAGCTGTTCATACATCATCAGGCTCAAACACTGCTTCATCTGGAACGGACGGCGGATGCGGCGCAAAAACTGTCGCAAGCCATGCCTGATGCCGAAGCATGTCCGGACCGATATTGGGAAGCGCTCGATCCGTTCGTTCAAGGCAACTTATGCAATCACGTGTACCGTTACGAAGAGGCGATAACATGCTTTGACAAATGTCTTCTATTTTCGCGGCGTGCCAATATTCAAATCCTGGTCCCCCTTTCGCTGGGAAATCTCGCCGTGGCCTATCAAAATGTTGGTGACCACGCGAAAGCGGTCGGCGTGTTGAACGAGATTGAGGCTTATTACAAGCAGTTGGGCCATTTGCAGCCTCGTCAGTTTCGCGATTGGGGCGAAGATGAAGGTCATCGCGCCCGAAGTTACTATGCAATGGCGCGATATGATGAAGCTGTCCGCGAGTATAAGGACGCCATACGCATTGCTTTCGCAACGCATGACGACCTTTATGTCACTCGCTTCAACGACGAGTTGACATCACTGTATCTGGAGCGAGGAGACTATGAGTCCGCCGATCAACTGAACCGGCACGTCCTGGACACGGTCGACAGGCGTTACGAGTTTCCGGTCGCTGCTTCGGCCCAGCTCAATTCTGCTCGCTTACTGCGATACCGGGGCCAGTTCTCAATTGCATATGAAGCATTGAAACAGCTACAACACGCTCTGTTGAAATTTCCTGATCCGAAACTTACCTGGCAAACGCATGTAGAACTGGCGCACACTTTGGCATCTCTTGAGCGTTTCGACCAGGCGCGCCTTGAATTTGTCACCGCACTGAATACCGCCGAGTCAGCACGCCGCTCCATTATGGCGGACGGATACCGCCTAACCTACTTCTCTCAACTGCTAAGTCTGTATCAAAGTTACATTGCATTTCTGGCCGATCGGGGCGACGTATCGGGTGCGCTCAGTGCCGCCGAATCAGCGCATGCCCGCCTTCTCGCCGAAAAGCTGAACGGCTCATCGGCGCCGAACGGCAGCGCGGATTTCACCCATCTTGCCCGTGACAAACGAGCTGTGCTTCTTTCCTATTCTGTCGGCTCCCAGCACTCGTATTTGTGGGTTACCACTTGGCATGGAAGCAAAATGTTCTCTGTTCCGCCCAAAGCTGAGATCGAGAAGGATGTAAAAAGGTTGAACGAAATGATCGCAGAAGAGCGCGATCTTACCCAAGAACCACAGTTCGGCCGCATGCTTTACGAGAAGCTGATTGCTCCCGCAGCTGCAGTTATCCCACCCGGAGCAGACATTATCATCATCCCGGATGGTCCGCTGTCCGATCTCAACTTTGAGACCCTCATTCCGCCGTCTTCCCCGCCTCGTTACTGGCTGGAATCAGCCTCCATCACCGTAGCTCCGTCCCTCACTCTTCTGAATCGGGAGCAGCAGCGCGGAATTCGCCCCAACCGTCTACTTCTCGTCGGAGCACCGGTCAACGCCGAACCGGAGCTCGGCCCCTTGCCGGGCGCCGCCCGCGAACTGGAGGAAATCCAACAGCTATTCGGAGCACAGAAATGCCTTGTTCTGGCTGGCGCCGATGCCACTCCCGCAAGATTCAAAGGAAGCAGTCCGGGCCGCTACTCCGTCATTCACTTCTCCGCGCATGCGGTGCCCAACCGAGACAGCCCTCTCGATTCAGCCATCATCCTATCGGGTGATCGAGACAACCACAAGCTCTTTGCGCATGATCTCGCTGGCATTCAACTCAACGCGGACCTCGTGACGCTTTCCGCGTGCCAGAGTGCCGGAGCCAAAAACATTCCCGGTGAAGGTCTGGTCGGCCTGACCTGGGCTGTTCTGCGCGCCGGGGCCGGGAACGTGATTGCCAGTCTTTGGAAGGTTCCTGACGAAGCCAGCTATGAACTCATGGCCAGGTTGTACTCTCATATCGCTGCTGGTGAGACTCTTGCGCACGCATTGCACAACGCAAAACTGGAAATGATTACACAGCGCAAGTCGGTTCCTTACGATTGGGCCGCCTTCCAGCTTTACTCGCGTTAGATCACGATCTGTCTTGGACGAAGTAGTGGCCCGGTTTCTGGGCGGATTCGAACTGCTGTTTTTCTTGGCCGCCGCTGTTCATCCCTATCGCGATGCCGGACCGGCGTTTCAAGCGCTGAAGCTCTTCCTTCGCTGAAGTATCACGCACCTTATCAGTGGTATGGATCTTTGTGTTAGCAGCGTCTATGGCTCATCGTCGGTTGGCTCCCATGTCTTGTCAGGATTGAAGAGCTCCATGTTTTTGAAGATTGCAAGCGTATTGGGACCTAAATCCTTTTGATAGACAATGCCGTCCCAGCCAACCATAAACGTTTGCACGCCAGTCACTCTGTACTGTGCGGGCGCGGCCGCGAGCGCGAACCCCCCGATCATCGCGCCTTCGATAACGAAATTCATCGCGCCAAGTGGGGCGTCGGGGCCCTGCCCTTTCAAAATCTTAAAATAATAACCGTGGAACGGCGGCTGATTGGGAGCATAACCTTCAGCTAAGGCCTTAGCGACGGTCTCTCCC
>JAFAMM010000329.1 GCA_019233375.1 Acidobacteriaceae bacterium | reverse complement strand
TGGCAAGCGGCAGAGTGCCGCGCGGCGCGAGCGCAATCTTTGCGTTCATCGTGGAAGCGCCGGCGGCTTCAGCCTCGATCCTACCCTGCACGCGATAAATGGCAGCACGCTGCATCTGAATCGCAATGCCGGTGACATCCTGGCCAGCCACGATGTCGAGCGGAGTGGCTGCATCCAGCGTTACAGCTTTCGGGTAGAACGTACGCACCGCGACCAGACCTGCATCATGCTCGTCGCGTTGGGGCGCATCAATGGTCGAAGGATCGGCAGCTATGAAGTAGTGGCCGGGATTGATTTTGGTGAGTTGAAAGAGTCCTTCTTTATCGGTGATTGCTCCCGCGCTCAAGCGTAGTTGAGGATGGCCCCGCCAATCGTACGTACTGTAAACCGACACCTGCACGCCCGGCATCGGGGCGCCGTTTTCATCAACCACGTTGCCGGTAACCCTCGCAAGAGGATGCAACTGCACCACCACGTTGGAGAGCTGTTCGCCGGTCCGTACGCGGACCACCTGACTCCGTCCGGAGTCCGTGAAAGATGGGGCATTCGCGACGACGAAATAAGAGCCGGCCGGCACGGCCTCGAAGCGGAACGAGCCATCTGCGCCGCTAACGGCGTCAAGAGCTGAGCTCGACCTCCCTTGCACGATTTGCGGATAAAGGTGAACGCTGGCACCGGAGATCGGCTCGCCTGTTTGCGCGTTCATCACGCGACCGTCTACGGTCCCGGGAACGACGTCAGGCGCCTGTGTCTGCTGCGCGGCCTCTAATAGCGCCACAACGAACAGCATCAGAAGTCTTGCCCTCATGCGGCGTCCTCCGCATACCGGCGGAGCCGGTTATCTTCCTCCGAAAAAGCTCGCGGTCGGCGGCGGCGCATCCGTGTGTTTAATGACCCGCCACAACACTTCATTCAGTGCATCGTCGTCCGCCAGGTCGGCGTCAGAGAAATCCATTTTCGCCGAGGCCGCCGCGGCGGCGCCGTTCGCCGGATTGCGCTCGTTAAGTGACACCTTCGGCTGAATGACCGTGTAGGGGCGCGCATCAGGTTGTCGGCTGAAGCCCGTGAACATTGGACGCGCGGCCGCATCGAACTGCGTCATCGGACGCAAACCTACGATCATTTCCATTGTCCGCAAAACACTTGCCTGGTTATACATCGCCGAATCGACGGCGCCACGGTGCGTGTACGGAGAAATGACCAACACTGGAGCGCGATGCGAATCAACATGATCACAGCCGTTCTGCGCGTCATCCTCGATGACAAAAATTGCCGTGGAACTCCAGAGCGTGCTGTGCGACACGGCCTCGACCACCATGCCTAGAGCGTAGTCGTTATCCGCAACGTAGGAGAAGGGCGAGAGCGCGCCAGCTCTCGCTCCCATCGTATGATCATTTCCGAGCCGCAGGATGATAAGCTGCGGAGTCTGCCGCTGCTGGTCAAAGCCGTTCCACTCGCGTATGAATTCCTTCGCGCGGTCCACGTCACGGTAATTCAGGTCAAAGCCCCGAAAATTCATATCGACGTAAGGCTTTAGTGAGTCGTCCATGACCTCTTTCACCTGACGCCCGTTCTGGACTTCATTCAGCGGGACGCTGGTGATCCACTCGCCGTAGTCTCGGATGGTGATACCGGCCTGCAGCGCGTTGTCCCAGAGATAACCGGCAGGAGGCGTGTTGGCCGGCTCGCCTCCTTCAAAATCGTAAACCTTACTACGATGCCCGTATTCATTGGGCCAGAGCTTGACAGTGTAATCCGGAGCGATAGCGGCATTTGCCCAGTTGTGCCCGTCGGCGCTGACATCGGCGTTCTCGTAGAAGTTGTCATACAGGACGAACTCGCGCGCGAGCTGATGGGCGTTCGGGGTGATTTTTTCGCCAAACAGGTTCAAGGACTTGTCGCCGTTGCCCTTCTCCATGTCTCCCAGGACCTGATCATACGTGCGGTTTTCGCGAATAACATAGATCACGTGCTGGATCGGTGACGGATGATTATCCGCTTTAGCAAACCACGCGCTCTGTTCGTCCGTGACTGGCCCATAGAGAATGTCGTCGCGGTATGGAGAGTTTTGCATGCATGTGTGCGTGAACGTCTGGAGATCATCATCACTCGGGCTCGCAAGAAAGGCGACGGTGCCGGTCTGAATGTGCGGCGTGTATTCGATGCCCGGAGGCATGGCCCGCGAACCTTCGTGCACGGCCGCGGGCCTCGCAGTCGGATTCGGTCCGTTCGGGTTCGGCTTACTGCCCAGTCCTTTGCCATTCACGATGACCAACTCGCCGTTATCAAGAATCCGCGCCGCAGTTGGATACCAGCCGGTCGGAATGAATCCGACCACCCGCGAATGCGGTGCCGTGATGTCGGCAACAGCCACGGCATTCGCATCCGAACAGACTATATAAAGTTTCTTACCCTCCTTATCCACGGCAAGCGCCGAAGGCGTCATGCCGAGCGGATGCATGGGAGTCAAAGAAACATTGATGGTTTCGAGCATCGTCAGTTCGCGGTCATTCGAAATGCCGAATGAATAGGCGCTGTTCGTATTGGCAGTGGCCACAAATAAGCGAGCTGGATAAGTCGCGCCGCCTTCGCGCGCGGGCGCCGGCTTCGCAAGCCAGTACATGTCTGACGGGTGCGGTCCGACCCGTGTTTTTGCAATGAGGTTTCCGCTGCTGGCATCGTGTTGATAAATTGCGCCATCGGCCCAGCTGCTGATCAGCAACTGCGTGCCGTTCGGAGTGAGCAGGATGCGATACGGCCTTCGGCCTGTTTTCCAGCGGTCGAGAATCGCCCCGGACTGCAGGTTGATGGTCGTTATGGTGTCCTGGTACAGGTTGGCGGCGTAAAGCAGGCGCCCGTCTGGCGAAAGAGCCACGTCTCCTATGAACGCATCCGCCTTGTTCGCAAGGTCGCGCACGGCGGTCAGTTCGCGCCCCCGCGTGAGGACGCCCGTTTCCGGATCAAAGGCAAATTCGAAAACCTTGCCCGTGCTGCCGCCGCCCACGTAAACGAGCTTGCCATCCGGAGAAAAACGCAAACCAAGCCAGGCATCCGCCAGAGCGGTGCGGTGCAGTTCGCGTTTCTGTGACACGTCGAGCACGCTGATCGAAGGCGGATTATATCCGCCGTTCAGCACGAGCAGATACTTGCCGTTTCCGGAGATCGCCGTGCTCATAGGGAAGGTATCTACCGCCACCTGCTGCCCGGCCGGGCGAAGCGTCCAACCGCTGTTCAGCAGGAAGCCGCCATCCGGCAGAGGGCCGACCTGTTGCTTTGCTGAAACGGCAGGAGCCGCCGCCTGCTGCGGCCGCGCAAGCGTTGGAAGGAGCAGTCCGCAGCCTAGAAAAAACGAGGCAAAATAGCTTTTCATTCGGTGAACCTGTGCGCAATCGGGAACCGCCGCCCTACACCGAAAGCCTTCGGCGTAATTCGTAGACCGGGTGCGGCCTGCTGACGCTTGTACTCGTTGCGATCGACCTTGCGCACGATCTCGCGCACCAGCGCTTCATCGATTTGCTGGTTCGCCGCGATCTCAGACACGGTCTCGTAGCGTTCAATGTAACCGGCGAGGATGGCGTCAAGAATTTCGTATTCAGGAAGGCTGTCGGTATCTTTCTGGCCGGGACGCAGTTCGGCAGATGGCGGTTTCGTGAAAGTGTTTTCGGGAATCGGGCCCACGCCGCCGAGCTTCTGCCATCTCCGGTTCACGATGCTCGCCAAGCGGTAAACCATCGTCTTTGGAACGTCGCTGATCACCGCAAGTCCGCCGCACATATCACCGTAAAGCGTACAGTAGCCCACCGCGATCTCGCTCTTGTTGCCGGTGGTGAGCACGAGGGAGCCGAACTTGTTTGACAGCGACATGAGCACCATCCCGCGCAGCCGCGACTGTATGTTTTCTTCAGTCGTATCCGGCCGGTACTGCGCAAACAGCGGCTCGAGTGTCTGTATGACCGCCTCATAGCCGAGCTTGATCGGGATCACTTCAAACCGAATTGCGAGATTGGCCGCCAGTTCTCGCGCGTCCGCCAGGCTGTGCTCGGATGAATACGGCCCGGGCATGCCGATCCCTGTGACGTTCTCGGCTCCGACCGCCTGCACGGCGATAGCTGCCACAAGGGCCGAATCAATCCCTCCGCTCAATCCAACCAGGACACTCTTGAAGCCGCATTTGCGAATATAATCGCGGGTGCCAAGCACCAGCGCGTCGAACGCCGCATCGTCCGTTGCCGGATCGCAAGGGTGCTGATCGCCCAGCCCCTGCGCGCTATCGAAAATGACCAGATCTTCTTCGAACGAAAGCGCTTGAGCGGCAATCTCGCCATCCGCATTCATCGCAAAACTCGAGCCGTCAAATACGAGCTGATCGTTGCCGCCCACCATGTGCACGTACACCAGAGGCAGTTCGAAACGGCGCGCCGCTGCATGGAAGATCTCCTTGCGAAGCCGTCGCTTCCCGATATTCCAGGGCGAGGCGTTGATGGAGACAATCAGGTCGGCTCCCTTTTGCACGAGTTCTTCGATGGGGTCGCGCGAGTAGCGCCGCCGTTCCCAGAACTGCTTGTCGTTCCAGGCGTCCTCGCAGATCGCAATGGCCAGCCGCGCGCCACGAATTGTGCAGACATCCTGCGATGCGGCCGGTTCGAAGTATCGCGCTTCGTCAAAAACGTCGTAGGTGGGCAGCAGCATTTTGCACTGGCGAAAAGTGATGCGTCCGTGCTCGAGAACCGCAGCGGCATTCTGAGCATGAATCGCGGCAGACTCGGGGGCGCGCGAGACGTAGCCGACAAGCAACGCAAGGTCGAGCCGCGCAGTAGCGCAGGCCAGCTTTTCGAGCGCAGCGGCGGTCCGGTCCAGAAAGGACTGCTTTTCTACCAGGTCACGGGGCGGGTAGCCGGTAAGGGCCAGTTCAGGGAAAACGACGAGTTCAGCCCCAGCCCGCTCGGCACGCCTCGAAAAATCGAGAATCTTCGACGCGTTGGCATCCAGATCTCCGACGGTATTGTTGATCTGCGCCAGCGCTATCCGCATGAGAACACTTCATTGTAGCGGCGTACGAGCGGCACGCGAATTCGCGCCCGCTTCAGCTTGTCTCGCCTCAACCGGCCCGCAGCTCGAGCAAAACCAGTTCCGGGGGACAGTTAAAGCGAATGGGTAAAGACGAACAGCCTACGCCTGCGCTCGTATACCCATGCATCCCGTTATGGGTCCAGAGCCCGTACGCGTAAGGGCGCGGACAACGAGCATTTTGTTTCAGTGCGCCCAGGCGTGGCAAACGAATTTGACCGCCATGCGTATGTCCGCAGAGATATAAGCGGATACCGGAGGCCGCCGCCTCATCGTAGGCCTCCGGCGCGTGCGCCAGCAGGATCTTAAACTCGTCATGCGGTACGGAACTCAGCGCTGCGTCGAGATCGTGTGTCTGGAAATCGAAATTATCATCGAGGCCAAGAATCCAGAGGGAGTGGTTGCGGCGCCGAAGTTCCGCGGCATCATTCACGAGCATCCGCACGCCCATGTTCCCCATTTCGAACACCGCTTCACCCGGGTCATGATTTCCGAGAATGGCGAAAATTCCTTCGGGCGCGTGAATGCTCTCGATGATGGTCTTCATCCTCGGGTAAACCCCTTCCGATGGGCCCCGATCCTCAAAGCGATAATCGCCGGTAAACACGCAAACGTCCGGCCGCAGCGGCCGGATGCTTTCGGCCAGAGCCTCGGGAAGCCCCTCAGTGCCGTCGATGTGAAAGTCCGAGAGGTGAAGAATCTGAAAGCCATCGAAGGCGGCCGGCAAATCGGGGAATGCAACAGGCACAGTCCGCACAACCGGTGAGAGAGCGTTCCGTTTGCCCTTTTCGTATAAACCGAGTATCTGCAGACCAGCTTTGAGCATCGGCCGCGTAACATTCCGCTCAAAAAAGCGATGCAACCGCCCATGGCGGTACGTGCAGCCCAACTCGAGAAAATGCTTCTCGATGGCCAGGCGCTTCTCCAAACGCTCGGTCAGGCTCGGGCCGGCAGCCTCAGCGGAAACAGATGTGGAGAGACGCGATCGCATTTTCCTATGGAGATGGTAGCGTAGAGGTCGAGTTTTTCTGCCGGAAAGAGCTCTTTGTGCGGGCGAATCGGCCAGCGTAATAAGCTCCCGCCAAGGCGAATGCCAGCATCATACCGCTTGAAAAAACTTGCCAGGTTTGGGCGGGACTCAAATCCGTGGGAGCCCGGTAAAGAAAGAAATAGAAACTCCCTGTGTAATAAGCAGTTAACGCCCAAAGAAGTTTTCTTAGGGCGCGGGGCGGATCCAGAATTTGCTTGTAGTCCTTTTTCCAGAGGACCTCGGCGACGATCGGCAGCGAAGCCGTGAGCAACAGAATCTGGCACGTCCAGAAGCTTATGGATCCGCGATGCCAGCCCGACCCGGCCAATGATTCGAGGTTCGCTTTCAGCGATATACCCGCGCCGGCAACGCAAGCCGCTAACAAAACACCACAAGCCAAACGGTACACGCACCGCCAAGGCTCCGACCTTCCAGCGGCGGGCAAGGGCGGTTCTGCCGAGTCACGGCTTGCTGATTACGCCACACGCCAGGCGCCCACCCGCGTTTCCGGCCGGATCGGACTTCATATCATCCGGTCCCGCATGAATCACCAGAGCCGTGCCGCCATTACTGAACACAGAATTCGCACCGTCGCCCATGCTCACACCCTTGGCCAGCACTGTGGCATCCGCCGTCCCATCCTGGCCAACCGTGAAGTTTTCCATATCACCCGCGTGCGGACCCTCCGGGTTCTGCATACCATGCTTTTTGTGTCCCGGGTTGAAATGCGGGCCCGCCGACGTAAATGCGGGAGGGTCGCAACTGGCTGTCTGGTGAATATGCAATGCATGAACGCCCGGCGGCAGATTCTTGACGTTGAGCTGTATCCGAACGCCAGATCCATCTGCCGGCATAAGCGTAGCGGTTCCTACACTCTCTCCCTGGGCGTTCTTCAGCTGCACCGACACCGTTTGGCCCCAGGCACTCGCACACGAAAAAACCATCAGCAGCATGAGCAGGACTCGTCGCATGAGTCCAGAATACCCCCAGCATTTCAGAGAGCTAGAACTTCCGAATCAGAAATCTTCCCCAGAATGGACCCAGAATGCTCGTACTGTTGCGGGACCTCCCGGAACTGTACTCGAAAAAGTTCGGGCCACGATCGATAAGACATTATCCATTAAGAAAAATTGTTTTGTTTGGCTAAGCCCGTCAGGCGCATAAGCCAAAATCGGGGTTCGGATAAAAATTTCGAAAGTTTCTCTTGATTTCTTATCCCAGAACGCATAAGGTGGGAGAAACTTTCTTAATCTTCGACCCAGCTTGGTGACCGAGCACGTTCGGAGCCTGCTCGTTGCCCAACCACCGGTGTGCCCGTCAAGAGCATTCCAGGGGATTACTGCGTCCTGTGCCGAAAGGACAGGTGTGGCGCTAAATCGCGCATTTAAAAGACTTTTTCGCAGGGATTTATTGTGAGCAAAGGCAACTATCGAACTGAGAAACTCCATTTCAAGGTACTGGCGCCGTTCCGGGCCGATGTGCCTCGGGTACTCGCCAGCGCCCGGGTGGATGAGCGGTTGCACTCGAAGCTACTTTTCGACATTCAGCTCGTACGCGGTCTCGCGTTGCGCGAATTGGGGCAGATTGGAACACAACTCCTGCCGGACGGTCGACATTACCAACCTGTTGATTTCCATAGCTGGCACGTACTGCTAGAAAACGATGAAGGCCGCGTCCTCGGCTGTGCGCGCTATCGTCCCGTGGAGGGCGGTTTTGAACAACTGGCCGCGAGCCATTCGGCTATCGCCTACTCCAATCGTTACGGTCCCTTGCTGAAGGCTGCCGTCGAGGGTCATATCGGAAGGGCTCGCAGACGCAACGTGCAGTATGGCGAAGTCGGCTGCTGGGCCTTGCGCAAGGAAATTCGGGGCACGACAGCAGCGATCAACATCGCCCTTATGACCTGGACATTGGCCGAGCACCTCGGCGGCGGCATGGGAATCACCACCGCGACGAGGACAAATCATTCGGCGTCGATTCTTCGTAGATTAGGGGCCCGCAGGCTTGCGAATCTGCCGGCCTACTATGAACCTAAATTCGGCAGCGTCATCGAGATCCTTGCTTTCAATAAAGATCATATTGATGAGCGTTTTTCTTCCCGAATGGAGAAACTCAAATCGGAAATTTGCGAATTGCCTATAATCTGTGGTGCCGATGCACCGCTGCGCGACGGCAACGGCCTGCCACTCAGCACGCCGTCAAGGCCGCCGTATTACGCACTGGAGGCGGTCAACTACGAAACGCGACCGCTCCTTCATTAAACTTCCGGCTCAATCCCGGACACTTCTTTGTAAGCGACCCAGAACTCCGGCGCGGATTCGTTCGGATCGGGGTAAGCTGGCCTACAGATGAAGCCGTCCGGGTCCACAGAGAGCACGAGAACCGTTTCAGTCTGTCCTCCGCCGAGCGTAAGCCTGATTTGTTTTCCGATGCTATCCCGCAATTCCGCCCTAAGCACGTCCTGAGTCATCCGTAATTTTAGAACCTTAGTGTAACTATCACCCCTTTATAATCCGTTTTTCCGTTATGAAATCCCTTGTCAGTCCCCGCCGCCGGCTTTTTACTAGTACCTCCTTTGCTCTTCCGCCCGTCCCATCAGAGGGCCGCTGTAGGAAATGAGAGCCTGCAAGGGTGTGATCGCCCGGCAGCCAAGATAGAGCAGCAACTGATGCATACAGATCTGGGACTTCTGAGGGTACCGGCCGCCGAACCTCCGAAAGTAGGCGTCGACGAAAGGGTGATTTTAAGCTCAATCGCAAGCGAGATCACGACGGGATTAACTTACATAACGGTGGCCAGAATCGCGCACGTGATGCGTCAACCCCGGCGGTGCGTGAATGCGTATCGGACTGCTGCGGAAGCAGAGGCTGAGGCTGAACGCCTGACACAGTCGCTCGGGCACTCGGCACGGCTCGTTGCTACCAAACAGATTGAGAGCTACCGAATGATGTTGGAGGACTCCCTCAACGCGGGCTTTCAGTTCCCTCCGTCTTTGAGTCAACCCTCGCTTAACTGACCGGCCGCGGCGACGTGCTACCGTAAACGCAAAGAAGGGGAAGAATGCGGTCATTCTTCCCCTTTGGGATTATTCCCGATTATGAATTTAGTTATTATAGTGCCGTTTACGGAGAAAACCCAACGCTAGCAGACCGCCGCCGATCAGAGCAAGAGCGCTCGGTTCCGGAACGGCTGTGGTAGTGGTGAATTCGCCCGTGTAGCTTACGGTACCGACACCGCCGTGCGCGTTATAGTAGGCGACCAGTGCTGCAACGGTGAGGAACTGCGTATCAGACGCGCTCAGTTGCCCGATGTACGGAGTGTCCGCAGTAGACCCTGCAAAATGGGCAACTCCATTCACGTTGAAAGCCGCACTCACTCCATTCGGCTTTCCCGTGATCGTATTGAACGTCTGGGTCAGAACAATCGGGGAGGCCGCGTTTGGACGGCAATCCGATTCAATCGAACCACCACAAACAGGTTGTGGGCCGATCGGTATATTCGTCGCGTCAAGATTGATCCCGTCAGTGAGGACGATCCAATTCTTAACATCAAACATGGTTCCTGGAATCACGCCGTCGGAAACCAGAAGATCTCCGATTTTTTGAGCACCGCTTGCTGGCGTGAGAGAGCCAAAAACTCCCGAAGTAGGGAGGGCAATGAACCCGATGTGATCTCCTACCGTTGATGAGAAAAACTGGAGTCCGTTCGTCGTTCCTAAAACGCTGCCCTGTATGTTAAATGTTCCCGCGCCGACCACAGGGTCTGCGCTTAAAGCACTACTAAACAATAGCAGTCCCGCCAGGCTACTAAGCAGGATGCTGCGCTGCAACTTCATCTGTAACCTCCAACATGTTTGTGATCGAAGCAACTAGATCAGTACCCGGCCTTACAGAGCCAAGCAGCCCAACCCATTTGCGTCTGATGTATTCGACATGCCTCGGCGCGGTCCCTGCACTGCGTACTTCTACCTGACAGTACTGCCCTTACTTTTCGCCGAAACAGTACCGAGAATTTCATACAAACGCTTAAGTGTCTTCTAAAGCTAAGAAGAATGCCTTTCGACACTCTCCCCTCGGTAAGTACCCGCAGGCATTATCTTAGGCCGATATCGCCGCGAAGTAAAGCGATAAATCGTGAAGCGAGTTTAAGGCGTCTTTGCGCGCATCGTACTATTACCATAGCGGTTTGACTAAGTCATGCGCTGACGGTCATCGAATGGCGCCGATTCCAGCCCCGTTGATGATAATTTGGGTGCATTTTCTGCAGAAGCACGTTCGCGTATATCGATTGTGTTAACATCGCGATCGCCGCTAAGCCGATTGCATCGACGTTTCAGCTGACAAATGTGGGGTTCGGTGCCCTTTCAGCGCATTTGTACTGGGTTGTGCCATTTTTCGGCGCGCGCAGGGAGATTTTCGGATGTTCTTGGGCGCCGCGCATTCTTACTGGCGGCGTGGTTTTTGTGGGCGGTTTTCGCTTTTTGATTACTCTCATCCAAAACACACCAGGAATTTCCCTGGTATTTCGAATCGAAATTCACGATGCCGGCTATCTTCTTTGCCAGCTGGCTTAATTACGAGACGTTTTTCCGTCG
>JAFAMM010000213.1 GCA_019233375.1 Acidobacteriaceae bacterium | reverse complement strand
TCGGGGACAGTCTCTCCGATAACGGCAACGCGGCGAATGCCCTTGGCGGCCAATTTTCGATCAGCGGCAACAGTAATTATGCTAAGAACGCCGCTACAGACGGGCCGAATACAACGCCGGCCACGGCCATTCAGGGGCTGTGGATTGATCAGTTCGCATCGAAACTGGGTCTCGCCGATCCAAAGCCCTTCGTCGGCTTAGCTGGTACCACTCCGGTCCCGAACTACAGCGGGACGAACTTCGCAGTTGCTTCGGCGCTCACGGGCTCGAACCCCAGTTTTGATCTCTCGACCGCATTTACCAGCCCAGAAGTTCCTTACACGTCTGACCAGGTCGGCATTTACAATGCTTTCAACCTGCATAATGGAACCGCCCTCAATTCCCATGCGCTGTTTACGTTTTGGGCGGGCGGCAACGATATCGTGCATGAGCACAACCCGGTAACGGCGGCCGATAACATCATGGACAACATCGAGACGCTGAAAGGGGAAGGCGCTAAGTATTTTCTCTGGATCAATATGCCCGATCTCGGCAAGATCCCGCTAGTCGCAGGCGACCCTCTGCTCTCAGCCGCAGCAACTCTTGCCAGCGACGCGTATAACGCGGCCTACGCGGTCGATGTTCTGGCGCTTAGAGCGCAGGGTCTTGTTGTCATAACGGTGGATGTCAACACCCTCTTCTCACAGATCACCCTGAACACCACAACGCCGGCGCAGGGCCACGCGGGCCTAAATCCGGACCTGTACGCGTTCTGGGATGGAGAGCATCCCACTACCGCCGCGGATTCGCTTATTGCAGATCTTGCGGTGACGGATTTCAAGGCAGCGGGTTTGACAGCGGTGCCCGAGCCTGGTACGTGGGGTCTTGCGGTCCTGGGATTTTGCTTGTTTGCGGCGGCAATCGCGGCTCATCGCAAGCGCCGCAACGCCTAGTAACGGTAAATTGCTGCTACTGGCGCGCCGTTCGGCATTTTGCTGTTTGGCGCGACCAGCACCTGCCCTGCGTGCAGAATAGTCTGCACCGCGGCGTCGTTGACCAGATCTTCGTCGTCGGTCGTGCCGGTTTCGCGCGCGTGCACGGTATGCGTCGCTTCATCGAAGCGGCCGGTTGTTTCGAGCGAATCGGAAACCAGCAGCGTGAGGACTCGCCCGTCATAAGCGGCCGTCACAACCTCTTTCAAGCGATTCGAACCGCCGCCTCCGGCTTTGTGGTTCCATTCCGCCAGTTTCGCGTCCAGTTCTTTTTCGTAGCAACGCTCCAGTGCCTCCAACGCCCGCGCATGCATCTCACCCGACTTTAAACTGTTCGGTGCGCCTTGCACCTCCTCCGTTGCCAGGTGCTGATATGTGTTGACCGAACGGTAAAGCGAAAGCTCATACTCGACGGCGCACAGCACCAGGGGTTGTTTCGATCCGCGCAGCACTTCGTCTATGCCGCGATCGATCTGGCGGAAGAAGTGAGCCAGGTATTCGTCCTTGTCCTCGCGATCGGAACTAGTGCCAAACATTACACCCTTTGTGTGCCCGGCGGTCGGACCGACGCTGGCCTTGTTATCTCTGACATGATCGGGTTTGGCTGAATTCATCCACGCGTCATAGCTGGGAACTACGCCCGGCGGAAACGGAATTTCATCGGAACTGTGGGTCGTGCAATGCAGAAGCCGCACGTTCTTCTGGCTCAGCGCAAGCAGATGAAAATCGCGGTCGTGCGTGAGCTCCGGCAGCAGCGGCCGAATGTGAAAGCGCGGCCCGGCAAACGCACGGCTCACAACTTCGCCATCCATCCAGACCGCGCGGAAAACATCCGGCGAGCGAAAGACGGCAATGGAGCGGCCGCGGAGTTGCTGGCCCTGCGAAATCGCATCCCAGTCGGATATCGATGCAAGCAACTCTTTGCCCTGTGATCCGAACTGCTGAATCCTCCCATCGAGGCTTCTAATCAATTCCCGCCATTCGAGCGCGTTCGTTTTCGCGCTTTGTGCCGGGCTGGCCGAGCTTAAATGCACGTAGACGCTCAGGCAGGGCCCTTCAGCGGCCAGAATCGGCTTGACATCATTCACGGTCTGGATTTCTGCCAATTCGGCTTTTGTCGTGTTCATACAAAGTGAAGACCAACTGGTATCAATCCCGTTACCTGCGTGTTTCGGCTAGAAACTATCGAGAAACAGCCAACATCTGCCAAGGATCTTCCGAACAGAGGACCCCATGGACAGGAAAACAAACTATCCGGATTCGGATGAGTCGGCCCGCAACAAGCATCCCGATGCTGGAACCGACAATGTGCCCGATGCAGACACTTCGATCTCTGATCTGCAGACTTCGAACAAATCGGGCAAGCATTCCACGATGGAGAAACTGGCCGCCTCACGGCCTGAGTTCGGGACCGGCAGAGGTGCTGTTCCGGTGGATGGAGCTTTCGGCAACGATGCCGGGCACGCCGTAACGGGACGGAATGCCGGACCGGATACGAACCAGTTCCAGTGTGAAACCTGCGGGCGGTATTTCAATACCCGGCAGGAACTCGAGGAACATCAACCCGAGTGCCGGCTGGCGAAGGCGGCGACATCCCGTCATTAGAGCTTCAGAGCTAAATCCCCGGCTATTTCGATGTGACGGCTGTCGCCCCCGGCATGCCGGAAACGGATTTCTACACGGTTCTGTGGCAAGAGTTCGGGAAAGCGCTCACCCCATTCGATTAGCACGACGGCGGGCTGCTCGAAGACGTCTTCAAGGCCGAGCCGGCGTGCCTCCTCCGCTGTTTCGAGGCGATATAGGTCGATATGGTACACAGTTACCGGTTCACCGTATTCGTGAATCAGCGTGAACGTAGGACTCGAGACATCCTCTGCCCGCGCGGCGCCCAAGCCTTCAACGATTCCTTTTGCCAGCGTGGTCTTGCCGGAGCCGAGTTCTCCGATCAGAAGCACGAGGCCGGGGTGCGGCAAGCTGCCGGCCAGTGCGCGTCCCAACGCTCGGGTCTCCTCCTCGGAGGCGGTCTCAAAGCGTTGGTCGGAGTTCATCCATGGCCTCCGGCAGAAAGTCGAGCAGGTCGGTCGCGAGCATGGCCTCTTCGCCCCAGTGCCCGGCGCCGAACTCGCCGCAGCGCCCGTGCAGCCACACTCCGGCGATGACTGCCCGTTTCCAATCCTGCGGATGCTGTGCCACAAGGCCGGCGATCATGCCCGTGAGGATGTCGCCCGTTCCGCCGGTGGCCATCGAGGGTGAGCCGGTCGGGTTCACCCAGGTTTCGCCGTCCGGGAAAGCAATGAGCGTGCGATCTCCTTTGAGGACGACGGTGGCGCCGCAATTCAAAGCCAATTCGCGGGCGGAACCGAGCCGGTCGGCCTGGACGTCTTTGGTCGATTTTCCCGTCAGCCGGCCCATCTCGCCTGGGTGCGGCGTAAAGATTCGGGTTTTGTTCGTCCGGGGAAGATCCCCGGCCAGCGCGTTGAGCGCGTCGGCGTCGACCACAGCCGGTGTTTCCAGCTCGGCGTAGAGGGTTTTTACGAAACGAACTGTTTCGTCCTCGGTACCGAGTCCGGGGCCGATGGCTAGAACGGTCATATTCTTTGCCAGATCAAGCACATGGGCAGTTTCTGCGAAACGAACTTTGCCGGATTCGGTTTCTTCGAGCGGCTCGGTCATGAGCTCCGGCCTGACCGCCGCGACGGCAGTCAGCGCACTTTTTGGTATCGCGACGGTGACCAGACCGGCTCCGCTGCGATACGAACCCAATCCGGCCATGGCGGGAGCCCCGCTTTTACCAAACGAACCTCCGACGACCAGAACATGACCATACATTCCTTTGTTCGAATCACACGGCCGCATGGCGAACAAATGGCGAATATCGTCTGGAGTGGTGAGATTGAGGGTCAGGTTTGGGCTGGTTTCGCAAATGTCAGCCGGGGTGCCGATGTGCGCCACGGTGAGTCGGCCAACATGTTCGTATCCTGGGGCGAGGCATTGGGTTCGTTTTGCGGCGGCGAAGGTGACCGTGTAGTCGGCGCGGACGAACTCGCCCGCACCCTCCATGCTGTCGGATGGGAGGCCCGAAGGAATATCGACTGCGATCGTTTTGGCCAGGGGAAAGCGAGTGTTGATGAAGCGAATGGCTTCGAGAGCGGCGCCTTTTGCCGGACCCGTGATACCGGTGCCAAGCACGGCGTCGATGACCAGAGTCGCCGGCGGGGGTTGCCCGGGCAAGCCGTGCTGGACGGGGCAACCGCATACGCTGAGCATGCGCCGGTTCGTTTGGGCGTCACCCGTCAGGTCTTCAGGATCAAAAGTCTCGAAGACGGCCAGCTCGCGACAAAGCTTTCGGTTGAAGAGCTGCCGGGCGATGGCGAACCCGTCGCCGCCATTATTCCCCTTGCCGCAGAACACCGCGACATTTTCACGCGCGAGCGACGGGAACCTGTCGCGGAGGAAATCAACGACACGGCAGGCGGCATTCTCCATGAGCACGAGGCCCGGAATGCCGCGGTCGATGGTCAAACGGTCGACTTCGCGCATCTCCGCGGCGGTCAGAATTTTCATGTGATCTGGACGCCGCGAGCAATAAGCAGAGTCATGTCATCCTGCAGTTCGGGACTGGCGGTCCAACTGCGGACTGCATCGAGCACGATGCCGAGGATCTCATGATCTTCGCGCGCCGAATATTTCTGCACAAGCTCGATCAGGCGTTCTTCGCCGAACATCTCACCGTACGCATTTTCGGGCTCGGTGATGCCGTCCGTATAGCAGACCAGCAGATCGCCCGCATGCATGGTGAGGCAGCTTTCGTCGTATTTGGCAAACGGGAATGCACCGACAACCGTGCCGTTGGAATCGAGAGGAACGACTTGGCCGTTCCGGAAGAGAAGCGGCGAGAGATGGCCGGCATTGGTGTACGTCAGGGTGCGAGTGCTCTGATTGAAGACAGCGAAAAAGAAGGTCGCGTACTTTTCCGGAGAGCTGTGAGCGTAGATCTGTTTGTTAAGAGCGGAGACGAGATGGGCGACGTCGATTTCCGGAAGGCCGGTACACTCGTCGGGTTCGAGCATCTGATGCTGGCTCAACTGGGCTCGCAGGGCGGCGGCGAGAGTAGCCATCAAAAGCGCGGCTGAAATACCTTTCCCGGCGACGTCGCCGATGGCAAAGGCCATTTGTCCCTCGCCCACGTTTTGGTAGTCATAGTAATCGCCGGAGACGAGGCGCGCGGGATCGCATCTTACGGTTAACTTCAGACCGCACATAGGAGGCGCTTCCTTGGGATAAAGCTGCGCCTGCACTTCGCGCGCAATTTCGAGTTCGGTCTGCAAGCGCTCCTTCTCTTTTTCGACCGCCATCAGACGTTCCAGATTGCTGGTCATCTGATTGAAGGAGGCGCCGAGTTCTCCGAGCTGATCCTTTTCACGCACCTGAATTCTATGGCTGAAATCGCCGAAGATGACGCGCCGCGTGCCCTCATATAGCTGGTTGACGGCATAAGTAAGCCGCCGCGAAAGCTGGATGCCGATGATCGCGGCGATCAGCTCAACGATGAGAAACAGAATGGCGACGGTAATGACGGCATCAAACAAGATGCCGCGCAGGAACTCGGTGCCGGAGAAGAAGCTGCCCAATACCGCGGACGGGCGCGAGTAGACCCAGAGCACGCCCTCTTCAGTCTTGTTGATCCTGTTCAGATGATAATGCGGAAACGTGGCCGGCCAGCCGACTGGAATATCGAAGCTAAAGGCTGCCGGCGGCAGATGCTTACCGGGGGCAGGCGTGACGCCCATCGACGAGTCACTGACGGTGAACTTAACATCCGGGTTCTTCGCACTACCGGTATCGATGGATCGGAAGGACCCGGCACTCGCAAGGTCGCCGCCCTCCGCCTTGGATTCTTCGGGGCCTTCCAGCAGTGAGATCTCACCGAGATTGGGCACGAGATTCTCGACCGTTTCGTCGCTGATCGGAGCAAGGACTGTAATTTCACGATCGCTGCCCGTGTAGTGCGCCCAACCGTAGAAGCGATGGTCGAATACGAGCAGCCCGTGTACGTTTTGCCAGCCGGGCGGAACGTTTAAAACCGGACTGTCAGGAGGGAATCGATGCTGGCCGGTTTTGTCGAAAACGTACAGAGCCAAATGCGGAAACGCGTGGGAGAAGCCCTTCTCGATCTCCGGCGCGGCAGACATGAGGCTGTTGGGCGGGAGGTCGCGGATGAGCTGCACGGCTTCCGTCAGACTTTCGAGGCGTCGATTCAGCTCGGAACTGGCTAGATAGATGGCCAGTTCGTTAATCAAGGCCCAACTGCCGAGTCCAACGAGAATGAAGAGCAAAAGAATGGGGAGAATGCCCATGAGTCCATAGGCAAAAAGAAGCCGGTTGCGTACGCTCCAAAGCGCGTTTCGTTTGATGTACCGGAAGACGCGAACGAGAATGATGATGGCCGGCGGGATGAGGGCGAGCCAGGCGAGAAGGGCAAGCAGGCCGTGCCGGGTCCAGTGGAAAATGAAGTAGAGCGCGAGCGTGATCAGGAAGTCGATTCCTGATTTGCCTAGGAACTTTGCTACCTGGCGGAGCCGCGACATTATCTGAGGTTATCGCGCCCGGCTCAAACGGCTCGAGCGCGAGACGAAACCGCCCGCAGGCGGACTCGTCTGTCAGGCGAGAGGTGCTTTTTGAACCTTGCCGCTGCGAATGCAGGAGGTGCAGACGCGAACGCGCTTGCCCGCACCTTTGACGAGTGCGTGCACGGTTTGCAGATTCACGTTCCAGCGGCGCTTCGTCACGTTGTGGGCATGACTGATGCGATGCCCGAACTGCGGACCACGGCCGCAAATTTCACAAACTTTTGCCATAGGGATACACCAAGCGCGCGAGCGCACGCTGACGCGCGAATTTCAATTGTAGCAAATGCGACTAGTACAGTGACCGGTAACCGCGCCTCGGGTCATAGTCAAACTTGACCAGGGCATCGCGGTAGTCAATCTTCACCCGAAGCTGGCCGAGTGTAGTAATCCCAATGAATCCAGATACCTCCAGGCCTGTGTGCTTGCTGATGGCGGACATATCAAAGGCCACAACTCCGCTTGCAGGCTGTCGCAAGTTTGCAAAGTCGAAGGTCATTTCTCCGGTCGAATAGACCTTATTCACCTTGCCGCTGAGCCCGCGCACGGTCATGTCGTAGTTGCTATGAACCTTTGTTACCTCTCGCGCCGCCTCGGGCGACACCGTGGTAGAAAACGCGCCCGTATCCAAAATGAATAGCTTCAACACACTCTGGTTCAGTGCCGCTGGTATCAGAAGTTGATGGCCCACTCTGTACACCTTTGTCCAATCGGCCATTTCCGGCGCTATATACCGGTCTTGCGGTTCAATGGCGGCGCCATGGGCAGGGGTAGCCTGTTTCCCGTCAGATCCGGAATTTTCAACGGCGGAATTTTCGTCTGCGTTGGTTGCAAGCGATGGTTTCACGCTGGCGGCGTCGTGGGGTCTCGGCGGTAGTGGCCCCAAGAGAATCCTGCGCATCGGGTAATCCAGCGTGACCAGGAAATTCGAAAATACATTCATGCCGATGAGCCCGTCCACCCCGACCACGTCGCGGCTATCGAAGACGGTTACCGCGCAATCGTGAAACTCCAGCGACCCAATTTTGATGGTGTCCACGTAAGCTGTATAGGCCGGCTTCTCTCCGCCAACGCCAATGCCGCCCACCTCCGTTGCGGAAAATTCTTCCAGTCCAGCCTGTTTTGCCACTGAGCGGCTAATCAACACACCCCCCGCGCCCGTATCGACTTCAAGGCGCGCGTTGTGATTGTTCAGCTTTACGTCCAGTCCATAAGCACGCACATGCGCGCCGTCGAGCATGATACGCGCAAACGGAAGCTCCGTGGTGCTTTCAGTTGATGCAAGCCGGCACGACTTTCCGGATTGGGACGCCAGTTTCTTCAGATCGTCCAGATACAAGCGAAGCCGTTTTTGTTCTTCCGCATCGGCCCCGTTAGAAGAATTCAGAAAATCCTCGGCGGCTTTAATGCGCTCCTCAAGCGGCAGCGTCTGAATCCAGGCACCACGGATTGCAGGGTCGTATGGGTCTAATGAGTGAGCTGTCTTCAGCTCATCGGCAGCCGATTTGTATAAGGAATTCAAACGCAGAATCCGGACATTCAGCAATCTCGCTCGCGCGTAACATGGATCAAGGCTGGTAGCGCGCGCCGCGCTATCGGCCGCAAGCCAAGGTGTACCGGCGCGAAACTGCACAAAGCCAAGCGCCGTTTGAAGCACTGCCGATTTCGAGTTTGCGCTCAATGCCTTCGTGACCACGTTATTCGCCTCTGCCACTTTCTGCTGATGCAGCAGTACCTCTACCAGTCCGGCTGTCAAGCCCGGATCACCCGGCTTCTGTGTCAACGCTTCGCTGTAGAGGTTTACCGCTACGTCATAATCAGCACGGAGAAACGCCATTTCCGCGGGTTGGGGAACATGGGGAGCGGCCACCTGGCACGACACGCCAAACGCTGAACGCGAGAGTGAAGCGCAGCACAGGAGTAAAGTCGAGATTTTTGCCGGCAAACGCATGCAGATCGTAGAAAGTTCAAAATATGGCGGCAGCTAATCGGTCTCGAGCCCTGCCTTCTTCAGCAATCTGCGAAGTTCTGAAAAGCCCTTATCGCCTTCGGTGGCGGACGCCACGTTGCCATCGGGATCAATCACGACATAGGTCGGGAAAACGCCGATCTGATAAGCTTTCGGCATCTCATTCTCTGTTGTGAGTACGATCGGGTATTTGTGCGGGTGCTCACCAAGAAACTTCTGCACCACTGGCCGTTCTTCATCGACGGAGATGCCGATGACCGCTAGATTCCTGTCGCTGTACTTTTGATAAAGCTTGTCGAGCGATGGGCCGTCTGCGCGGCACGGACCACACCACGTCGCCCAAAAATCCAGGAGCACGGTCTTGCCTTTCAGATCGCTCAGCTTGAACGATTTGCCCTGAATATCAGTCAACGCGAGGTCGGGCGCCGTCTTGCCAGCAAGTCGTTTTTTGATCCTTTCAGCGTTCCAGGGCGGGAGTTGCTGCACCTGATTTGTCGCGCCCGGCGGAAGGCTAAATAGAGCCTCGTCCACGGCTCCGTTGTAGCTCATCCGCTTCAGCATGTAACTTACATCAGACTGGTAAATACCGCCCTGGTCCTCTATGCTCTCCAATGTTCGTGTGGAAATGAGCAACCCAGTGACGGTATCGAAGACGAGCAGTCTGGAGCCGCCCAACATTCTGGACATACCGCTCGATCCGTTCCGGATCCAGGATTTGACCGGAGCTTCCAGCGTGACGCACTGATGGTCAACAGTCGATAGGCCACAAGGTGTACGATTTCGCTCGATGGCTTTTGACATATCGAGGTCCGCACTACCGTACGGATCCGGTTCAGGTACCACTCCCTTCGGCGAGAGTTTAGATCGGACGTAATCACTATCCCCGTCCTCGAATTCATATAAATTTTGGCCATCAAAGAGCTTGATACGGTCACCCGTTCCGGAAATAGAACGCTCACGCCAACGCCCCCGGGCGGAATCAACTGTCATGGATGATTTCGAAGCACGGACCTTTTCCGCCCTCTTCAAGGTTCGGGAAATTTCGAACTCCTGATGAAAGGCCGGCAGGGCGTCTCTCTTGATCCGCAGGTCATTCCAGCTTTGACTAATCTCTGCCGCGACGGCAGCTCGCAACAGCAAAATCGATACCAACACTATTGAAGAGATGCGCATGAACAAGCCAGGTCCAAGCCGGCTCGGGAATATTATGCCTGATTTCTGGGCAATTCTGCATACATCGCGGAAAATCCCGTGGTTTTTGATAACGGAGGGATCGAGCGAGCATCCGGCGCGGAGGACGCCGTCTTGTGCGCGTGACAACGGCCCGGAAGGCTACTCTTTCGTATTTTGCTGATTGCGATTCGCAGCGATGAAGTAGAAAGGCTGCAGTGCTTCGGGCAGTCGGCCGCGAGTATATCTTTGAGCTTCGCCAGCTCCATGCCGGCGCCGTGCCGGTGAATCAGCCCTGATCCGGTAAACGACCGCGGCGTGGGCAGCAGTGGCGAGAAACTCACGCGTGACGCGATGTAAGTGCGCCGGTACTGGTACCCAATAAGTCGTCTGGTACTTTCTGAGTTTGGATGCCGCCGGCTGCGATCCGCAGCGCAGGCAGACGCACCGAAATTTCACGATTTCGTCCTATTTTCGTGTCTGTCAGCGGCTTCCCCGCATGTTCAATGATGAAATGGCGGCCCGTCTAGCTGGACTAAAGTAGCGGTACTAACGATTGACAACACCTAGGGCATGGCATATAGTCCCGCGTAGGCCGTGCGGTCTTCCATCGTACGTACTAGTTCTGCTCAAGGAGGAACTATGTTTGCCAGGGTAACTGCAAGACGAAGATCAAGCCGGTTTTCGATTGCAACTGTGTGGGTAATGGTCGTCAGCGCTTTCCTTCTGGTTTCCAGGGGATCGGCGGCGCCTCCCGTGACCGATACAGCAAGCGTTGTGTCATCGTCAAGCTTAGGACAATTTTCGCCAAGCTTTGCTGGTCCAGCTGCCACTGGCTGCGAGTACTACGATTGCTCTTTACTAACCGGTCCTTTTTTCTCACCCTCTACCCAACCTCTCACTGAGCTCCCGGCTGCGTTGAGTTCGCCTCGTGCGCTGAGTTCGCCTCTAACGTACCGTGCTTTGTGGTTCCCAGGTCGCCCGCGACCCCTGAATCAGCGGCATCAGCCGGGGGCTGCCGCTGCCGTCGCGGTTACACCTCCAACGGTCAGCTGCGAACCGCTGGGTGCGGGTTGCGACACCATTGATTCAGCTTCGGGCGGCGCCGTTGGCGTGAAAGGCTTAAACGCGGTGGACAGCGGCCAATTGTACGGTTTTGACCTCGAGCCGCCAGACCAGGGTCTATGTGCGGGTAACGGGTATGTGGTTGAAGCTAACAACGGCGGGGAAATTCTAGTTTTCGACACGGCGTTGCAGCGAAAATCAGCGGTAATCGGCCTGGACCTGATTATGGGACTCCCGCAGAGGGGCTGGAGTAGCGTGGGCGACATCTCATGCCTCTATGATCACGACAACGGCGGACACTGGTTCTTTACGCAGATTGTCGCTGCACCCAGTTCGGACAGTTCGGGTCTGTATGAAGGGATTGCGGTTACTGTAGGCTCAAGTCCGTTTGGCCCCTACGCCGTCTATTTCCTGAATGCCAATTACAACCCCGGCGAGCCGGGTTACCCGTATCTGCTGAATGACTTTGCGAAGATCTCAACCACTCGGGACGCCTTCCTCATGTTCTACGACGAGTTCCCGCTGAATAGCCCTGGCCTGGGAGGCGGCGGCTTCAACGGAGCGCAAGAATTTGCGTTCAACAAGAATGCGTTCGAAAAGGGCCTGCCCGTCACCGGAAATTTTGGAGAGCCAAACCCTGCGTTTACCGTCGCGATAGAGAATATGGGTCTCCTGCCTACACCAAACGGAACCTGTTTTTCCGATGATCTCCATAATTTGCCTGGCATCACGTGCTGGTTTTCTGTAATTCCGGCGCAACCACCGGACCCAACCCAGTACGACAACAGTCATGGGGGCTCGGGATTCATGCTTGAGTCGCTCGACTTTTATGGGTCGGGTGACAACCGCATCGCGGTGTTCGACTGGACCGGCCTTGAACACCTTAAGAGCCCGAACTGCTCTGACTGCTACTCCGAGATCCAATTCGGTGGTCAGCTCTTCTCCGGCGTGAAGTTTTACTACGGCCAAGGATTCTTGGCTGCCCAAAAGAAAGGGCCAATACCGTTGGGCGATGAATGCGGAAAAGCCGGTCTCAGTGTGGGTCACCCGCCTCCCGCCAGTTGCCCCGAGGGTGGAATCGCTACTAACGACGACAGTTTTACGCAGGTCTCACAAGCGCAGGGCCAGCTCTGGGGCGCCATTAGCACGGAGGTCGACCAAACATATTCATTGGGACCGAGCCCCGAAGTACACCAGGGCGCCGTTTTCTGGGTCATTGGGACCGACACCTTTGACGACTCCGGGTTTTTCACCCTTACCACCCAGGGGTACGTCTCGCCCAGACATGAGGACTTGGAATTCCCAGCCATGGCCGCGGGAGGTTCTTCCTCCCAAGATGGCGGAAACGAAAAGGCCATCATCACCTTCACGCTCTCGGGTAACGGCGGACCGACCGGAGCCGATCACGGAGGCTTTTACCCCAGCACCGCATATGGTCGACTGACCAGTACTTCGAATGGCCTCTTGGACTCCGTTATCAACATTGCAGATCTCGGCCAATCCCCTCAGGACGGTTTTACAGAGTATTTGGGCTTTCCGGGTCCGACTCGACCTCGCTGGGGGGACTACAATAATGCGATCTTCCTCCCGTGGTCCGGCGGTAAGATCTATTTCGCTACTAACTACATCCAGTATCCGAACTGCCTGCCACCTGAATTTACCCTGACAATGGGGACTTGCGACGGGACCAGAGACGGCTACGCCAACTGGGGGACCTCGGTTAACTTTGTCGTGCCATAAGAAAATTGGGGCGGGTGGACGATGCCCGCCCCGCTCCGCCTTCCGGGCTCTGCCAATCAGGTGCTCGAAAGCGTTCGGGCATGAGACCCCGGTCTGTTCCGTATCTTCGATGTTACAGACCATTTCAAACTGCAGGTTCGCGCCGAAGCTCTCCTGAAGTTTGCTTTCTAAGTGGTGGCTAAGTAGTCGGAGGGCCGACCTGCAGCTCGTTGTCGACGGACTTGACGCCCTTGACCTTCTTGGCCAGCTTGGTTGCTTTACTTTTGCCTTTGTCGGTATCCACACGG
>JAFAMM010000058.1 GCA_019233375.1 Acidobacteriaceae bacterium | reverse complement strand
ATTCGGAGAATAGCGGCCCTCAGATTTGGAAGAAGCCCATAGCCGGCGGCGCGGCAATCCAAATCACAAAGAACGGCGGCCGCAGTCAACTGGAGTCCGCAGATGGAGCATACGTTTATTACTTGAAACCCGATGGGCGCGCCCTGTGGCGAGTTCCGGCTAATGGTGGACAGGAAGCCGAGATACTGGCGCTGAAACGCGACGCCGAGTTCACGCTCGGAACCCACGGCGCATATTTCGTAGACTCAGTCGCGCCGGCAACTTTGAAGTATCTCGATTTCGCGGCGGGCGCTGTGAAAACGCTTGGCACGCTGCCCGGACCCGTTTACCCGAACACAGGGCTGGCCGTTTCGCCCGATGAGCACTGGCTACTATACGGAAAGGGTGGGCTTCAGGGTAGCCAACTGATGCTTGTTGAGAACTTCCGGTAAATGCGCGCCGAACGTCCGCCGGTGTTCACTTCTTGTCCGTTTGCGTGTTCGGCTGCCGCTCGCGGCCATCGTGGTCTAAGTTCTTGTCTTCTTCCTTCGTATTCCGAACGTCCTCTTCGGTAGGTTTCGGCTGTGGGTTTGATTTCGGATCGGCCATGCCTGTTAGATCATCCGCGGGCCGAGCCGTGACGGGCGGCTTGCGCCGCCCGCATTCTACGACGTGTGTTCGCGGACATGGCGGGCCGCGCTTTCGACAGCGCCGGCCGCGACCGAAGTCACGTTTCTGGCGTTCTTAGTTGCCTGCTCGACGTGGTGTTGAACCCGTTCCTGAGCGCGCCCAGCAAACTCGCCGAAAGTAGCTTTCGCGTCCTCCACTCTCTCCCGGCCGCGGCGGAATGCCTCCTCAAAGATGCCGGAGCCCCAGCTTACGCAAGCGGGGATCACAAGCGCCAGACCGGTTGCCGTCAGTCCGACGCCCACTCCGATCAGAATGGCGCCAAGCAGGCCTCTGTTGGAATTCTCTCTCATCTGTTTTGCCTCCTACGTTTACTATGACTGAAGTTCAGAGCTGTGTTGTTTCAGTGTAGGAACCGAAAACCTTCCGCAGAGCATCGCATACCTCGCCCAATGTGGCGTAGGCGCGAACTGCGTCGAGAATGAACGGCATGGTGTTCTCATTGCCTTCCGCCGCGCGGCTGAGCGCATCGAGGGTGCTCTGCACCGCGCTGTTATTACGCCGCTTGCGGAGCGCCGCAAGTTTGTTCAACTGATGCATCTGCGCGCTCTGGTCTATTTGCAAAAGTTCAATCGGCTGATCGTCCGATTGGAACCGGTTTGCTCCGACAATGACCCGTTCGCCTTCTTCCACTTCCCGCTGATATCGATAACTCGCCGAGGCGATTTCTTTTTGCGGGAAACCGGCTTCGATCGCCGCGATCATGCTTCCGAACTGGTCTATCCGCGCTATGTATTCGCGGGCGGCGGACTCCATTTGCAGCGTGAGCGTCTCGACAAAATAAGAACCGCCGAGCGGATCGGGCGTATTCGCCACGCCTGTTTCATAGGCCAGAATCTGTTGGGTGCGGAGCGCGAGCGTGACGGCCTGTTCGCTCGGAAGAGCGTAGGCCTCATCGAGAGAATTCGTGTGCAGCGATTGCGCCCCGCCCAGCACGGCGGCCATGGCTTGCCACGCCGTCCGCATCAGATTGTTGTTGGGCTGCTGCCAGGTGAGCGAGCAGCCTGCGGTCTGCGCGTGAAAACGCAGCTTCAGGCTGCGTTCGTTCTTTGCGTCGTAGCGGTCGCGCATGATATAAGCCCAGAGCTTCCGGGCTGCGCGGTATTTGGCAATCTCTTCAAAGAAATCGCTATGCGCATTGAAGAAGAAGCTGAGTCGCGGGGCAAATTCATCAATCTTCAGGCCGCGTTCAAGCGCCCAGTCGACATATTCAATCCCGTCGCGAAGAGTGAAGGCGAGTTCCTGGGCGGCAGTGGAGCCGGCTTCGCGAATGTGGTAGCCGCTGATGGAAATGGGGTTGAAACGCGGTGTGTAGCGCGCGCCGAACTCAATGGTATCGGTGACGAGCCGCATGGAAGGCCGCGGCGGAAAGATGTACTCCTTTTGCGCGATGTACTCTTTGAGGATGTCGTTCTGAAGAGTGCCCGAGACGCGCGTCCAGTCGACGCCCTGCTTTTCCGCCACCGCGAGGTACATGGCCCAAATCACGGCGGCGGGCGAATTGATGGTCATGGAAACGGTAACGTCACCGAGCGGAATACCGCTGAACAGGGCTTCCATATCTTCGAGCGAGCAGATGGAGACCCCGCACTTGCCCACTTCTCCCTGGCTCATAACGTGGTCAGCGTCATAGCCCATCAGCGCAGGCAGATCGAACGCAACCGAGAGGCCGGTCTGGCCGTGATCCAGCAGGTAATGGTAACGGCGGTTTGTTTCTTCCGGCGTGGCGAACCCGGAAAACTGCCGCATAGTCCACAGTTTGCCTCGATACATGTCGCGGTGAATGCCGCGGGTGTAAGGGAACTCGCCCGGGCGGCCGAGGTCCTGGGCCGGGTCAAATGTCTTTAGCTGCGCCGGTCCGTAAAGAGGTTCAACGGGAACTCCGCTGATTGTGGTAAACGTGCGTTCGAGAGTCGTGATATCGCTGGCCATACGGTGCTCCTACTGCAGGGAGCGTCGCTTTGATCCTAGCGCGGACGCGTCGACTAGGGTCTTTCCTTCGTCTCTTACCCGGAAATAAAGAGCAAAAGGATCGTGACGACGTTCACGACCGTGTTCACTACAATGAACATTCGCGTATGACGCAGACCCGGAGAGTCGATGGTTTGGCCGCTTCAGTGCTGGCTTGCTGGTCTGGTAGGCTGAGAATCGCTTTCCCCGGTCGAGTGCTGCGCGTCCCGCATGTCATGTATATCGGGATGCTTTCGGCGACACTGCTCCGGGCTGATGATCAGGGTCCGTCAGAGGCAGCCAAACGCGGTCAGGCACAATTCGCACAGTCGTGCGGGTTCTGCCACGCGCCGGATGCGACGGGAACCGGAGAAGCGCCTAATCTTCTAAGGTCCGAACTCGTCCGGCACGACGAAAACGGCAACCTGATAGGGCCTGTCATCCGCGATGGAAGGCCCACGAGAGGAATGCCGGCTATTCGCCTGAACGATTCCCAGATTTCCGACGTGATCGCGTTTCTGCGCTACCGGATGGAAGCATCGGACCGGGCGACGCCTGGCGATCCGAACGTTCTTACTCTAAAGCGGCTCCTTACCGGTGACGCCAGCGCCGGCAAGCGATTTTTCGGAGCCAGGTGTGCAGGGTGTCACTCCGTTTCCGGTGACCTTGCAGGTATTGGCAGTAAGTACCCTCCCGCCGAATTGCAGGCGCGGTTCCTGTATCCGGCCGGCGTGAAGAAGCGCGCGACAGTTACAACCGCCACGGGCAAACAGATAGGCGGTGATCTGGTATACAAAGACGAATTCGACATTGCGATTCAAAGCGATGCCGGGTTCTATCATTCGTGGCCAATAAGCGAGGTGGCGATCAAAATCGACGATCCATTGTCAGCACATCTCGGGTTGTTGCACAGCTACACGAATGCGGACATGCATAACTTATTCGCGTATCTGGTGACGCTTAAGTGAGAATCGCGGTCCTTTTCTTCGCCATGGCGCTCGGCGTGGTGGCGCAAGGTCTCGACCCGGGAGCGATCTTGAAAGCGCCAACCACGACCTGGCCCACTTACAACGGCGACTACTCGGGACGGCGTTATAGCACGTTGAGCCAGATCAATTCAGGCAACGTGTCTCGACTAGCGATGGCGTGGGCCTTCCAGACACACTCCGATGCGCTGAAGTCTACGCCTCTCGAGGTGAGCGGCATTCTGTATTTCACGACGCCTGACAATGTATGGGCCATTGACGCGCGCAATGGACATCTTATCTGGCATTACAACCGGCCGTCGCCCGGCGACCATGTCGGCAATCGGGGTGTTGCCATGTACAAAGACCGGCTCTACTTCGGTACGCCGGATGCGCATCTTATCTGCCTGCGGGCCGCAAACGGGACGGAGATATGGGATCGGGAGATTGCGGATGTCAAACTCGGTTACTACATCAGTGTTGCCCCGCTTGTCGTGAAGGATCGCCTGATTATCGGAACTTCAGGCGATCAGACGGATATTCCGCACTTCATCGCCGCTATCGATCCGGAAACCGGCCGCACGATATGGCGCTGGAACACGGTGCCTGCGCCCGGTGCGACCGGAGCAAATAGCTGGCCCGATGACGAAGCAATGAGTCATGGCGGAGGCCCAGCGTGGATGACGGGGACATATGATCCCGAACTCAACCTGCTTTATTGGGGCACAGGCAACCCGCACCCCGTGCTAGCGGGAGAGACGCGCCCGGGAAGCAACCTCTATACTTGCTCGATTGTGGCGTTGAATCCGGATACCGGGAAGCTGATCTGGTATTTCCAGCCGTCGCCCCACGATACCCACGATTGGGATGCGGTTGAGACACCAGTGCTCTTCGACTCTGAGTTCGGAGGCAAGCGCCGGAAGCTGCTGGCACAGGCCAGCCGCAACGGATATTTCTTCCTGCTTGATCGGGCGACCGGCGAGCATCTGCTGACCGCGCCGTTTGTGCAAAGCGACTGGGCCCAAGGCCTGAATGCACGCGGCGAACCCATCGCGCGTACGGACAAAGAGCCGCAAGCTGACGGTTCGCTGGTGGAAGCCTATGAGGAAGGCGCGACCAATTGGATGGCGCCCAGCTTTGATCCGGAAACGAATTTGTTCTATGTAAATGCGTTTGACGGATTCATGGTCTACTACTTGGCGTTGAACGAGAATCGCAAAGCAGAGGGCCATCAGGGCGGCGCGGCCAGCTCTCTGTGGTCACGATCTTTTTTGGCCGCGATCGATTACCGCACGGGCCGGATCCGGTGGTGCAGAGATGGCGGCGAGGGGGAGGGACACCCGGGCATCCTGACCACCTCAGGCCGTGTTCTCTTCACAGGTGATGTTTCCGGGAACCTGCTGGCGCTCGATCCTGCCGACGGACACACGCTGTGGCACATCAATCCGGGCGGCTCGTTGGGCAGCTCGCCAATGACGTACGAATTAGACGGGCGGCAGTATCTCGTCACCGGAGTGGACAGCGTGTTGTACGCGTGGGCGTTGCCGGCCTCTGGATCAGGCAGACGCTAACTGCCCGATACCGGGATACCCTCGATCTTGACGTTCCTAAAATCTGCCGTTTCGTCGAAAGATCCGATCCCCACGCGCCCACTGTTCAGGCTCAGATCGACTGCCTCGAGCGCCGGCACCGGGCGGCCGTCCACGTCCACCTGCACTTTGCCCGTTGCACCGTCAAACCGGAGCCGAACGTGATACCAACGGTTTCCGGCCGGGAAAGCAGGCGGGCCTGTTTGTGGGCTGATGCGCACGCGCTCGCCCCCGAACACATGAAAGATCCCGTTATGAAAGGGCTGCGCGATCGCGGTATCAATCGACAAGTGAGCGTAATCGAAATGTGACGGATCGCGATAGGCGAAGACAATGAGGAGCGAGCGGCCTAGCGGACGCACATCGGCCGTCAGTGTGACGGCGCGAAACTCGGGCGTTTGGGCGATGGCGAATTGGACAGGCCGCCGCGGTCCTGGCAGCGGACCTTTTGCCGTCACGAGATGGAGCACCGGAACATTTTGGTCCTCGTCTATTTTCCAATCCGAAGCGTCCGGCACGATCCAGTGATATCCAAAGAGAGTTAAAGCGGTAACGGCAGCGAAGAGCAGCATCTTTGCCATCCTACGATGGAACGAACACAGGGCGTGCATATTCGTCAGATGACCCAACAAGACATTCCCGCCGGTGAAGCTCTTTGTCGAGCGAGCGGATGGAATCAGCTGCAGAGCGACTGGTCTCTGTTTCTTGAACGCAACCCGGAGGGCTGCCGGGTAGCAGAACTCGACGGCGAAGTGGCGGGCACGGTGGCTAGCCTTCCGTATGAGGAC
>JAFAMM010000044.1 GCA_019233375.1 Acidobacteriaceae bacterium | reverse complement strand
AGCCAAGTTGCGGCAGCCGCCATCCTCTTTCGAACAGATTCAAAGTGGGGTCTGGGCGCATCCGGCGAACGCATCAGAGCATCGGCGTTATAGGCCGTCTGCGTTTCGACGCTCGAAAATGCGCGCAAGACCTCCGGAATGCTGGTGACGCGTTTGGTTGGTTCTTTCTCCATCATTGCGTCAATGAGGCTCGCAAAGTGCCCGAGGTTCGGATGAAGGTCGGCCAGCGGGCGCGCCTTAACCGTTTGGTCTGCATGCCACTTCAGCCACACTGAAGGCGGACCGTTCTCGAGAGATGCGAATTGCGCAAAGAATGAGCGTCTGCCGATCAGAATTTCATAGAAAATGAAACCGAGTACGTAGCAGTCGGCAATCTCACAAGAAGAGCTATTGCGGTCATGCAGAAATGCCTCGGGCGCAGAGTACTTAGCAGATCCGAAGGCAACGGTGTCGGCGGTTTGATGTGCCCGTTCGGAACATTGAATGTGCGGTCGATCGGAACCGTCTAATCGAATGGTCTGAGGCGATAAAGGAAGATGCGCTGAACCGCTAGCATGAATCGCATCGACTGCCGCAAGTACGCGGTGGAAAACCCGCAGGACTGAGGAATCGGCCGGTCCGTCCCCAAGGTAGGCAGCTAGACTGTGATCCAAGATTGCACCTCAGCCTGCGATTTCGTCCCAGCACAGCTGTAAGAGCTTGCACCTGAGACTACTAATATAAAAATCATTCGCTGAGGCGCAACACCCGCCTTCAGGCCCCAGGGCTCCCGTCACAGATGAGTTGGCGGGTGAGTCAATTGCCCGGTCCACGGGTCCCACCGGCCTGAGTGTTCAGTTTTTCGGGGATAGAGGAAAGCGCCCGCTCCACTGCCGGGCGCAGCATCTCCAGTCCTCTGGCGTGCATGCGCGAAACCCAGGATTTCGAAACTCCCAGCCGTTTGCCGATCTCTTCAAGCGTGAGGTCTTCGAAATAGTATGCCTCCAATACCTTCCGGTTCTTTTCGGGAAGCGCCTTCAGAGCGTCCCTGATGCCTTTCTGCTGTTCCTGTCTCAGCAAGCTCTCGAGCGGCGGCTCGGTACCCACGGCCGGCGGCTGGGCGGAAGGATTTCCTAAGGAAAGAAAGTAGCTGGCGACGATTCCCGCGGCTACATTTTTCACTTCAGCGTAGGAGTGCTCGCCTGCGCCCTCGCCCGCGGAATAGTCAGTCATGTATTCGTTGGCCGCTGCCTCGAAGCGGTTGGCCTTGAGGGTTTCGCGGAGCAAATCGAAGACGGCCCCGCGAATCCGATAGTAGGCAAAGGTGGTGAACGCCACGCCTTTGCTTGGATCGTATGCGTTGGCCGCCTGTACTAAGCCATATTCGGCAGCCGCGCGCACGTCCTGCCTATCGACGTATGCCGGAAAGCGAGCCAGTAATTCGGCAGCGACGGCGTGGGCATAGGAGATATGCGACTCAATCAGGTTCGTCATCATAAGCTGCCCGGCAGAATGGCAGTCCGGAGTACTTTTCGCCCATCGGGACCAGCTTCCGTACAGCACTACATTGTAATAGCCGCCGGGCAGTGGCTTGCTACTTTTCATACCGAGTTAGCAACTTCTTCGATCCGCGTCCGACAATCAGGTAAACAATATGTCTCTACTGCCGGCGAGCGCCGTCGTAAATTCCGGGGAAGTCCTTCCAACAGCGGCTGGAACAGCCTCACAAGGGACTCCAAGCCTGTTTGGCAAAATGCAAGCCGAGAGCGCCCGCCCATCCCAGCCGGTCACGGCGGAACTCATTCATCACGGGCTATCTCCTTTGCCGGCTTCGGTTCCGTCTGCTTCACCTGCATCTGCAGACGTTTTGAGACCCAAATTAGATTACGCCGGTAAGTCGCTTTCTGACTTGAATGCTCAGGCTGCCACAATCAAACCATCGAGCGCGGCCGAATCAGTGCAAAACCGGCTCGATCTGCTGAATGCCCAGTTCCGGGCATTGGGCAACCAGCTTCAGGAAAGCGCCGCGAAGAACGATCCGATGCAACTGCTTAGACTGCAGAACAACATTTATCAACTTGATGAGGAATTAGAGCTGATCTCCAAAGTGGTCGACCAGACCACCAGTGGTGTTCGATCTCTGCTGCAAACGCAGCTGTGAGGTACTAGCATTTAAAGAAGGACGATGAAGCGGTTCTTGTTGCTCTTGCCACTGGTGGTCCTTTTTGCGTCCTGCAGCCACACGATCGAGACGGGCTTGTCACAGCGGGATGCGCAGGAAATTGTGGTTACTCTCCGCGAGGATGGCATTGATGCGTTTGCGGAACCCGATTCGACGAGCAAGAAAGACAATATGACTTGGCGCGTAAGAATCCGGGGCGGAAGCGATAAGACGGTTACAGCCTGGAAGGTCCTTCGTGAACATGGCCTGCCGCACGAAACAGTGGAGGGATTGGACGACGTATTCAAGAACTCCGGGATCATCCCGACCGCCACAGAGGAGAAGGCTCGAATGGTGGTGGGGTTGGCCGGGGAACTGACGCGAACACTTCGGTCACTGCCCGGAGTGGTGGACGCCAGAGTACATGTTGTGCTTCCGGATAACAGCACGCTAATAGACGAGAAAGACAAAGCGGCAACAACTGCCTCCGTGCTGGTTCGGTATCGAGGTGACCGTCCGCCGCTCACTGACGATGAGATTCGGGCCTTAGTGGCAAAGGGGGTCGAAGGGCTAGCGGCCGAAAATGTGGCCGTTGTGCAGAAGAGGTCAACCGATAAACCTCTGCCAGGCGATAGGATTGGGCCGTTAGCAGCCCGGGAATCGGTCACGATCACCGCGCTTGCACTCTGTGCTATAACAAGCGCCGGGGCGCTCACCACCTTGGTAGTTAGCAAACGGCGCAGTTTCCGAATCAGGTTACTCGAACGCCAACTCGCCCAGGCTTCGGCAACCAACAGCCGTCTTGAAGGAAAATCTTAGGTATGAGCTGGGCCGAGGTCTTCTCATATGCTCTGCTGTTGAAGAGCGCTGACCGGGCGGCCCAGATCCTGGAACTGCTCGACGAACCCAAACGGGAAGCGGTCAAGACAGCACTCGAACCATTGAAGAGTGTTCCGCCTGAAGTGATTCGGCAACTCTGGCGCGAACGTCGAATGACGGAAGATCAGCCGCCGGCCGCCGCGATGTGAGTTATGTCTTCGAATGTGATCAAAGCGCGGGCACTCGAAGGCACCGGCGAGCGAGTTATAGTCAAACGCAATGTGCAAATCGCGTACCAGCAGGCAAGCGAACTCGTGGCGCAGGCCGAAGCCGAATCGCAACGCATCCTCAGCGAAGCGCGACTGAAGGCGGAAGATATTTTTGCTTGTGCCAGAGCTGAGGGATATCAGAGCGGCGCGGCTCAATGGTTTGAGGCACTCACGGAGGCTTGTACATCCCGTGACCGTTATCTGGCTGGTAATGAAACCGCTCTGCTCAAACTAGCTGTGCGCATCGCCGAAAAGTTGATCGGCGAGGAGTTGCGCGTAGCGCCCGAGGCGATCACTGGAATCGTTAACGAGGCATTGCGTTCCGTGCGCCGGGCCAAGCGTTTCGCTATTCAGGTGCATCCCGCGGACAAACCTTCTCTCGAGGAAGGTCTATCGGCGCTACGTACCCCGGCCGGTCCGTCCCGTGAGATCGAAATCATTCTCAACCCTTCTCTATCCAGAGGAGACTGCATCATCGAGACCGAAATCGGGGTTATCGACGCGCGGCTCGACACGCAATTGAAAAACATCGAACGCGCGCTTACTTTGAAGACGGCAACATGAGCGCGTCATCAACGCTCGATATCGGTAGATATCTGAGCAAGATCGATCGAATGTCGCCCGTGAGCCCGAAGGGACGGGTCAAAGAAGCGGTCGGGCTGCTGGTACGAGCTATTGTTCCGGAGGCGCGGATCGGTGAATTGTGCCTGATTCATAATTCGCGGTCGCGCACCCCGGTCAAAGCGGAAGTAGTGGGGTTCGAGGGCGGCGATGTGCTCCTGATGCCGCTTGGGGAATTGTCGGATATCGGTCCCGAGAGCGAGGTGGTTCCCACCGGCAGCCCGCTCACGATTCGAGTAGGCGAAGGCCTGCTGGGCCGCGTGCTCAATGGATTGGGAGAACCGATGGATGCCGCCGAAAAAGGTCCGCTCACCTGTCTCGAAGAATATCCGGTCAATGGCCGTCCGCCGGACCCGCTGCATAGAAAGCGCATTACCAAACCGATATCAATTGGCGTGAAGGCCATAGACGCTCTGCTCACGTGTGGAGAAGGCCAGCGAATTGGTCTATTTGCCGCGGCAGGGGTCGGCAAGAGCACATTGCTCGGCATGATTGCCCGCAACACTGAGGCTGACGTGAATGTTATTGCGCTTGTGGGGGAGCGCGGGCGCGAAGTTCGCGACTTCCTTGAAGAGAGCCTGGGCAACGAAGGACTGAAACGCTCGGTTGTGGTCTGCGCGACATCGAACGAACCATCGCTCGTACGGCTGAAAGGCGCCTACGTCGGCACCGCAATAGCAGAGTATTTCCGCGGCTGCGGCAGACGGGTTCTCTTTATGATGGACTCTGTCACGCGCTTTGCTCGGGCTCAACGGGAAGTCGGTCTTGCTTCCGGTGAGCCGCCTGCAAGAGCAGGTTACACTCCGTCGGTATTTGCGGAGCTGGCCAAACTTCTCGAACGGACCGGCAACTCCGACCGAGGGTCCATCACTGCGTTTTACACCGTGCTGGTGGCCGGCGATGATATGAATGAGCCAATCGCCGATGAAGTGCGCTCGATTCTCGACGGCCACATCGTGATGTCCCGCGAGCTGGCGGCGCATGGACATTTCCCGGCGATCGACGTTCTAGAAAGCGTAAGCCGCATCATGCCAGGCATAACAGACGATGCTCATCGGCAGGCTGCCATGACCGCACGCGATGTGCTCGCCACCTATGCAAAGCAGAAGGATCTGATTTTGCTGGGCGCTTACCGGCAGGGCAGCGATCCGAAAGTGGATTTTGCCATCTCCAAGATCGACGCTGTGAATTCGTTCCTGCAGCAAAGGGTCAATGATTGCTCCTCCGCGGCGGAGGCGCTGAAGCAGTTGAAATCGATGTTCTGAGGGGATCAGCGGTGGCGGTATTCACTTTCCGATTGCAAACGCTGCTCGATCAGAAGTTCGAGATCGAGGCGAAGGCCAGAGCCGCTGTCGCCGAACAGCAGCAATTTCTGCAGGAACAGGAAAGCCTTCTCCTGGAAGCGGCCGGACACGAAAAACGCATTGAGCGATCGATTTCACGCGCGGCGGACGAATTGCTGCTAGCGGCGGAAACTATTTCGGGCGCTGATGTTCAGCGAAAGAACGACTATCTCGCGGCGCTTCGGCAAGATCTGAAAGCCGCGCATGATCAGACGCTTATCCAGCAGTTC
>JAFAMM010000392.1 GCA_019233375.1 Acidobacteriaceae bacterium | reverse complement strand
GGGGCTCTCAATACCGGCAGCCAAATCCCGTTTGATGCGCGCGAGAAAAGAACTTCGCGAGCGGCTGACAAAATACTGCGGGCGCAGTGGGCCGCGAACGCTCATTGAAAGACCGATTCTAGAAAAGGCTCAATATACATACATCAGTTAATGCGCGAAGGGATCCTCGCTGATCCCCGAACGCCTTTAGATCGTTACGGCCTTGCCCGCAGCCGCTACTTTTGCTGCGGAGGGAAGTTCTTTAGCAGCTTAGTGATTGCCTTTTGCAGATTCCTTGCGTTTTTCTGCTGGTTGCCGCTGGGATCCAAGGTCTTGGTTGCATCCCCGCGCCAGATCTGCTGCTTATTGGAGGCATCGTAGAAATCGACAACGAGTGTGCCGTTGCTAATCGTTGAGCTGGTCGCCTGCCCCATGCCTCCAAATCCCCGCATACCCCATGCATTCCACTGTCTTTCCTGATCCACTGCGATCTGGTAGACCACGTACAGATCGGGTTCGCCAGTAGTTGCCTGGGTGAAACCCTTCATGGCCAACGTATTGTCAATGTCCTGCTTGATCTCTGCGTTGAGGATCTGATCGGGATGCGCCCCGCCCTGAACCTGCGCCCACTTGTAAGTGTGATATTTGCCGAAGTTGGTTCCCGGCATGTAGTTGTATTTAACGTCTTGAGCCAAGCCAAGCGAGCTGCAGAAAAGCATAGCCGCGCAGAAACCTACGGCACCATGAGCGATCCGTTTTCCTAACTTCCAATTCATTTTTGTCCCCTTTCTGAGGTTTCGGTATCGTTTCGACTGATGACCGAAGGGCCGCCAGGATTCGTTTTTTCCGTATTTTGCGAGGCCCGCATCCCGATCAATCCCCAGAAATTGCGCCCTGGAGTAAACCCAAGCATCCTCAATCGCGAGCAGGATAGTGAAAGATCGGTCAAACGGAGGTGCAGGATGATACGTACTCGATTTGGGCACAAAGGCCTTATCGGCGTCGCGCTGGTAGGCCTTTCTTTCAACGCCCTCGCCAAGGGTGAGGAACAGCCAAATTCTTCCGATAACGCGAGTCAGCCGCAATCCACCGTCCCGACCGCCACAAGCACGGCGCCGGACCCAGACCCGGACTGGCATGTAAATCTAACTGGCTATCTCTGGTTCCCAGGTACACACGGCCTTATAGGCCAAAACGGCCACGATGTTTACTATAGGGCGAGTGCAGGTGATCTTCTATCGAACTTCAGGTTTGGTCTTATGGGATTTGTGGCGGCTGAACGCGGCCGCTTTGTGATTCTCACGGACCTGATGTGGGTCCGGCTGGCCGCCAACAAGCAGCTGGTCACACCAATCCCTGGTGTTCCTCAGCTAACAGCGCAGCCCAAAGCCTGGATGTTCATCCTGACCCCTGAATTTGGTTATCAACTTTTCAGCGGCGAGAAGATAAAGATCGACGCCATTGGGGGGCTGCGCTACTGGCATGTGGGGTCTAGCGTTCAGTTTTCACCTTCATACTTCGGATTCAATTTTTCGAGATCAGACAACTGGGCGGACCCCGTGATGGGGGCGCGGATTCAAGTCCCACTCTCACCCAAAATAGTCGTAACGATCATGGGCGACGCGGGCGGCTATGGAGCGGGCTCGCAGCTCGACTATCAGATAGCGGGCGCGGTAGGTCTCAAGCTATCCGAGAAATGGGCTCTCGACGCGGGCTACCGGTATCTTTATACCAATTACCTGACCTCCAACAACCGTGGCAACTTCGTGTATCAAACCGTAATGAGCGGAGCGGTGCTGGGCGTGACTTATAGTCTGAAGTGAGCTGGTCTTAGTCACCTAAAAAAAGGCCTCTCGTCGTTTCGAGAGGCCCTTGCAATTTGACCCGGGGTGCCGGGTTACTTCTAGCTCTCTTCGTTCAATCCCTTGTTAACGATCACTTTCACATCCACACGGCGGTTCAAAGCACGCCCTTGAGCATCCGTATTGGTGGCGGCTGGATGCGAAGCGCCATATCCGGCCGGGGCCAGTATGCGGCGCATCGGGACGTTGTCCTTCTCCATCAAGTAGTGGGTGACGGCGGCAGCACGATCGGCGCTCAGTTTCTGATTGAGTTGCTTGCTGCCGGTGCTTGAAGCATAACCGGCGATCTCGATCAAGTACCCCGGAGTTCCTTTGATAGCGGCCGCGAGTGTATCGAGATCCGCCTTAGCTGCGTCGTCCAAATCGGCTTTGTCGCTCGGAAAGTAAATGCCGGCCTCGGCAACGGTCGTGTAGTCACCGAGATCAGTTACGCGCTTATTTACCATGTCAATGGCGGCGGCATCGTAGACAGCAGCCGCGCCAGCTGCATCGGCCGTCTGGCCAGCCTGCACTGCCGCCACGCCAGCAACGTCGGCGGTCGCCTGTGCTGTATCGGCTGAAGCTTGAGCAGCTTGGGCTTGCTGGACGCCCTGATTGGCGGTCGATTGTGCCTTGCCAGCGGCTGACTTATTTGCCATGATTTGCTGCTCTTCCGCTACCTCAATGGCGAACTCGTCCGGCACAAAACTGATCGTTTTCGCCACAAGCTGCCCTTTAGCGTTGCCTACGCCTTCAGCTTCGATGGCCAACCCAGGCAGCATGGCCGTCATGTCCATGTCCTTATGCACGAAGAAGGTATATTTCGATTTCTTACGTTCAATTTTGGTGCCGTCGGTGAGAAGCACCATGACCGTCGTGCCGGTCTTTTTATCATTTACCTTGACCAGATCGCCGCTTCGGGCAACGATCGTTCCTTTGATTTTCGCTTTTTGATCGGCCGTGATCTGGCCTGATAAAGTGGTTGTCGCAAGACTAAGGCCGAGCACTGTCCCGGCTAAGGTGCACAGCGCTCGAGCTGTCCAGTTTGCCCTACGAGTCATACAATTACCTCCCTCTCGTCCTTTGTGAAACTTGCAGCCGATGGCTCAGTACCGCGGCTCTTATTCGCCCGGAAAAATCGAAATTGCCTGAGAATGCCGACCCCGGATGAATCGCAATCGCTTACCCTGATGCCGGCGCCCGAGAGTGGTTCTAGAAAATAACGGAAGTTATTTCTCTTACACGCTCAAATCTTTTGGTAGTTGGAATTTTGCTCGTTCACAACGAGTTGCTTGCTTTGGCCGTTGATCTGCATGCTGGAGACGTGATTGGTGCCATCCGGCAGTTGAGCAAATTGGGCGGAGATGGTCACCGCATCGCTGGGATCGTTCAGGTATGACTGGATGTTCGCCGCTACGATCTTCTTCGTCTCGTTGCTGATCGTGAGCGTGACCTGATCGTTCGGTTTCACATAGCTCTTGATAACCAGGTTCACGGTTCCGTTCCCGCCGAGTTGGAGCGACACGTTCCCCTGCTGTTTCGCTTGCATCAGGCGTTCGGGATCGGGGGTGGTGTACTGCTTGGCCAGAGCGCCGATCTGCTGGCCGTACTCCTGGAATTCTTCCTTTTTCTTCTCGACAATGTGCTGTTTCAGCCTGCCTTGGCGTCCGCCGCCGGATTGCGCCGGCTCATTGTTAAGCAACGTTTTCTGCTGGCCGTTCGGTCCCATTTGAACCTGATAGAGCTTGGTGTCCTTTACTTCCCCCTTCAGGCTGATGGTCTCCGTTTCCTGCCACGTGTACTGTGCCAGTTGTTGTTTATTCTCAGCCATGGATTGCTTGATGGCCATCAGCTTCTGCTCCATCTGCGGATTTTGCGCCATTGCCGGGGCTCCACAGAGCAGAACTAGAGCACTGAGGGAAGCAACTGTTGAGTTCTGTTTCATGGTTCCAACTCCTTCCTCTTCTTGAAATTAGCCGCACGAACGCCGCCGATACGGCAAGCGTCTTAGCAACTTCTGATGCGGAACGCGCGCCCACGTGTCATTATTCTGTTGATCTTTGTCAGCCTCAGCGCGGCTTTGTGACCCATGAATACTGCCATGCCACCTGTACGTTCTGGTAATTGCCACCGAAGCGAATGTAAGTGCCGTCGCTATAGGCGATCTTGAGTGACTGGTGTTTAGTAAACGGAATAGAGACGGTTGCACCGATTCGCGAACTGGTTTGTTTGCTGTCCAGGTTTCGGACCCCGGATAGAGCGGTAATTCCACCCCACCAGAAATTGCCGTCCAGCGATGCCCAACCCCTCCCGCTAAAGCTATAGCTCAGATGACTCTCAATGCTGCCGACCGGCTCTTCCGTTTGCGGCCGCGGCACGGGCCGGTCAAAGGAAGCCGGATTTGTGGTGTAGAACCACACTCCTCCGTACGCATCCCAGAGCCAGTTGTTGCTCCAGCGGTGCGAGTAGCCGAGCTCCGGTTTGAATGCCCAGCGATTAATCCCCCAGTTGACGAGCTTTCTCGGGTCATACTGACCGCTGGGCGCGATTACCTTAAGACTGGTACCAAGAATGGTCTTCTGTTTCCATTTTGCAAACTCTTGCGGCGGCATGGCCGGCCCGCCTAACAGGTTGACGGAGAACCGAAGCGTAAGATCTAGCAGGCCCGAGCGATAAATGGACCTTTCGTTTCCAAGCGCCTTTCCGGAAAAAGTTCCCACGGCATACGGAAGCGAGCCAGTAAAGTTAGCGGAGTGGCCGAAAAAGTTGAATGAGTTGTAATAGCTGAAGATGGGCACGTTGTACGTTCCCGTAGCACCTGTGATGGGAATAGTCCCATTGAAGTTCACACCTCCGTTGTAGTAGGACCACGTCAGCGTGATGGCGTTGGCACCGGTTGGCGTAATCACGTATGCGCGGGGGGCAAGATCCTGGGCCGCCAGTTGAATCGCGGCGGCGGCTAACAGAGCTGGCAGGAGCCGTTTTGATTTGAGCCGCATGAAACCCTGCCACTTTGGAAGCGGTTCGCGCGCACTGTCTTCAACTGATGCCGCCGCGCATGTCGTTCGCGTTTTTGTGAGCACTCGGCCGGGGGCATACCGGCGGACCTGAGCGCCTGAGGTGCCGCTGCCGCGCCCAGCCGATTTTCACACTGCTCATGATGGCGGCTTCCATCCACTGGGCAGATTTTTTCGCCGCGTCAGGTGCCGGCATTTCGGGAACGCAAAGAAAAAACCGGCTGACCGAGTCAATCGGTCAGCCTTGAGTTTGGGTTGGAGGAGAAATTAGAACGAAGAGCAGAATTCAATACGGTCGATGCAGCGGCCAGCTACCCGTATGGAAACGACCAAGAACCTCGATGATGCCAAAAACGACTTAACGTATTAAATTTTCTTCAGTATGCGGTACTTTCTTACCCCTGTCAAGGTGAAACGCCGCCGCCCGAAGAAAATTTTACATCACGGCCGGTCAGAGGGCAGCGCGAGAGCGAAAGGTGCCCGAAACCGCACTACCGGGATGTGCGCCGCGAGCCGTTGCTTCTCCCCTGTCTGGCACTGGCCAGTGGCATTCTACTAGCGCATTTCTACTATTTTGAGTTGCGCGGTATAGCACTGCCCGCAGTCGGCGCGCTCCTGATTTTGGGCGTGTGCTGCTTAAGCTGCAAACACTTACGCGGAGCTGCGGGAGCACTCCTCCTCGTTCTGGCGGGAATCGGAACCCAGGTCTGGCATCGCCAAAACCACACACCCGTTCTTGACGTTGCCGACGGCCAGATTGCGCTTCTGCAAGGTTGTGTGACGAACCCGCCCGTCTTTTCCCCGATGCGTGAGCAGTTCACGCTGAATCTAACGCCGAGGTCAGCCATCCGCCTGACGGTAAACGTGAAAGAGGGGCTGCAGCCTCCGGCGCTGCCCTACGGAACGAAAGCAGAGGTTGCCGCCAAGGTCCGCATTCCCCGGAACTTCCAGAACCCTGATTCTTTCGATTACGCCGGCTACCTCGCCGCACAACATATCTACTGGACCGGCTCTGTGAGCAGTCCGTCTGACGTGCGAGTTCTCCCCGGAAACTGCGGGTTTCGACCACTTTCGTGGCTATTCGCGGTCAGAACCTGGGCGCTTCAACGCCTCACTGCCCTTTATGCCGATGATCTCCACACGGCCGCGATTCTGCAGGCCACCCTGCTCGGCGAGACCGCTGCCGTCGACCGCCGTTGGACAAGTGATTTCCGCGTCACCGGCACCTATCACGCGTTGGTGATCTCCGGGCAGCATGTGTCCGTGCTGGCGGTCAGCATCCTTTTTCTGCTTCGAGTGCTGCGTTTTCGCCGTATTCCCGCGCTTGGAGTCGCTACGCTCGCTTGCTGGCTTTACGCCTTTATCTCCGGCTTCAGTTCACCGGTAGTACGCGCCGCCGGCGGTTTCACACTGTTTCTGATTGCGAGCTACGTTTTCCGCCGTACACGCATCTTGAACATCCTGGGCGCAGTCGGTTTGGTCTACCTGGCAGCGGCGCCCGACGAGCTTCTCGATCCCAGTTTCCAGCTTTCGTTTCTCTCTGCCGCCGCAATCGCTGCGTTCGCCGTCCCCGCAATGGAGCACGTGACCGAGCCGCTCAGAAACGCCGTCAAGCGTTTCGATCAAGTCCGCTACGACCCGCAACTGCCGGCGCGAGCAGCCGCGTGGCGCGTGGAATTTCGCCTTGTTGCAGAAACGATACGCCTGTGGACAGGCCTGGCGGCTCCTCGAGCTCAGTTCCTCGTGGCCAAAGGGGTTCTTATCGCCGCCTTCATGCTGGACGCGGTGCTTGTTTCCGCGTGCGTTCAGTTCGGTCTCGCGCTGCCCATGGTCAGTTACTTCCACCGGCTGTCTATCACCGGTCTCTCGGCCAACATTTTCGTCATCCCTCTTCTCTCGTTAGTGGTACCGCTGGGCTTCGCGACCATCCTTACCGGCTTGCCTGCACTTGCCGCCATAACGAAAGCACTCCTTTGCGCAGCAGAGGCCGTCGCCGGATGGCACGTGCGTTTCGAACCGGCCTGGAGAATCGCTTCCACTCCGCTCGTCGTGTCTCTAAGCTTCGCGGTGCTGCTGGTGATTCTGGGGATCGTTGTCAGGCACCGTCGCGCGTTTGTGTTCCCATCCGCGGCGGCCAGCCTTGTTTTGTTCGGGCTCATCTGCTGGCAGCCGTGGGCGCCGATCGTTCACGCC
>JAFAMM010000360.1 GCA_019233375.1 Acidobacteriaceae bacterium | reverse complement strand
TGCTTCTGGCCAGATGGCATAAAAACGGCGCAGATGGCCTGCCTTCTTTCTGGGTTGGTGGTCCCCTGAGGGTTCAAGTCCACATAAGTGGCGTACTCTCCGCCTGCGAACGCGTCGATGACGCTGATGGATGTCGAGGGCGGTCTCAGACCTGTGACCTTGATTTCTACAAAACACTTGTTCAGTTTGCCATTGAAATGGTCCGTGTACGCGGCAACGTCATGAACGGCACCCATTCTCGCGGCCGCGGCCCGGTCCGAGGTGTAGGCTTTGAGAGCCTGCCGGGCACATAGTTCCTGCTGGCCGGCGCTGGCGGAAAGGGCTCTCGATTTCGATTGAACCGTCAGTTCCCGCATGTGCCGACGCTCTTGCCTGACAGACACTACCAGCGAATAAAGGAATACGCCGCCGACAATGAGGGCACAGGCCAAGAGTAAAGCGAGAAAGAAGCGGCGCACGTTACTCGAATTCAGATACCACAGTGACAATCGACCGAGGAGGTATGACGACGGCCGCATTCGGCCCAAGTTGCGGATACCGTTTCAGTTCGTCGCCAACCTGATCCGAGGTCACGTACGGTGTCCTAGATGCCGGCTTTCGCTGTCCCGAGGCGCCGAGAAACGTCAAAGCAATTTCACGCGGACTTTCTCCCATATTGATGTAGACAGTAACAACGCGCTTAGCGGCGTCATCTTTGAAGGCCGAAGCCATAAGCCCGCGTATGTCGTGATTTGCGCCTTCCATCTCGACGCGCTGCATTCCGGGACGGACGAAACGGCTGTAGTTGCCAAGCGCCCACAGGAGCCGGGCCGGGTAAATGGTTTCAGGATCTCCGGGCTTTTGCCAGTCGGTATAAATCAACCCGTCTTTGAAATCGACGGGCGAAACGGCGGTCCACCACTGCCAGGCGGAAACTCCGCAGAGCGTCAGGTCGAGGTGAATGATACGAGCGACGTCCAAGGCAGTCTTCATCGTCAGATCGCGGTGCGCGCCGCCTTTGCCTTCGCTACCGGCCAACACGCAGTACTCGGTTTGCCACAATTTCCAGCTTGGATACTGCTTCAACTTGTTGCCAAGCTGGATGCGATTTGTTAACAACGGCCCGTTGATGAGGTCGGATCCATAACTGTGGTAACCGATCCGGCCGGAGAGAAACCCGTTGATGGACGGGTCGCCCAGGAACGCATCGATGTAGTTGCCGTACTCGGCACCCCATCGCCCGCTTGCCTTCGCGTTGAGACGCGACATGTCGGGCAAGGATCCGCTCTCAAGAGCAGCGATCTGCGCCGGCAAGCCGCGGCGCTGGATTTCAGCGGCGAGCGACCGGATGATGCGCTTGATGTCGCCATTCGACGCCCGGTTTCCTTCCTGCGAGTGCCCAGACCAGTCCCATTGCGGTTCGTTGACGGGACTGATGTAGTTGAACGTGACCTGTTCGGCATCGTTCGGATTGCGATAGAAGTGCTCTAGGATATCGGCAAGGTAGACGGCATAATCGCGCTCAGCGCCCGGCTTCAGATTCGTGGTTCCATTGTTCGGATCACAAAAAGTAAGCCCATTCCGGGTGAGGCGTCCTGGCGGGCTATTTACAAATGCGAGAAACTGTTGCACGCCGCGCGACTTCGCGGCTCCAAGAAACCATTGCTCATTCTTCTGCCGCGTCCAATCGTACTGGCGGGGAGCGGTCTCGAACGTTTCCGCCGTTCGCCAAGGGTTGACGATTCCCGGGTTGATACCTCCTCCGATATTGAATCGCCAACACGAGAGTCCGATGCCTTCCGTTTGTGAAAACAGTAGATCCGCCACATGGTTCCGATTCGCGAGCGACCAGCCGCCAAGCCTTTGCATGCTCCAGCAATCGGACGCGGCAAAGTTGTCGATGATCTGACATTCTTTTTCGAGCAGAACGGTGTCTCTCTCAGGCAAGCCGCTCGGCGCAGAGGCGGGCAGTCCGAAGGTGGCGGCAATCGCTACTCTGAGAGCCGAGCGCCGCGAGCAGGCGGGTGTTGATCCGGATTGTATGCTCACCTTCTTTTGCGAGATTGCACGCTCCCATCGGCGGGCCGATCCGTATTGCTCCGGCATATATTTCATCACCGATCGGCGCTGGGGAAGAGATGAGATCATCGGGCGCCCGGCAGTTGCCGAATAATCGGCAGATTGTCGGGAATACCACAACTGGCCAGGTCGCGGATCCGGTCCAAGCCTGGCCAAGTGGCCGGTTTGATTGAATCAAGGCGACTGGTTGCGTTGGTGACTTACGTGTTCTTTCAGCGATAGGAGTTGCGGTCGCGATTGGAAGGAGCAACAGCAATGTTTAGAAAAGCATTCGTGACGATCGCCGGTTGCATGTTCTCGACCTTGATTCCCGCGTTCGCTGCGGAGAACCAGGCTCAGTTGGCGAGTGAGGTGCGGCAAGCCGAAAATTTCTACGGTCAGGCCCGGTACGGCTACTCCCTGTCACTCCTGGACAAGCACGCAAGAGATCCGTCGACGGTGTTTCTCATCGGGCGTGACTACTACATGCTCGGTGACTTTAAAAGGGCCAACATTTACTTAAAGAAAGCAATAGCGGCCGCGCCGGAAACCAGCGAGTACTTTGATTGGCTAGGCCGCGCATACGCCAGACGCGCGGAGACTTCGAACCCGTTGAGCGCGGTCATCCTGTCGAAAAAAGCGAGGCAGGCATTTGAACGCGCCGTTCAGTTGAACCCAAAGAATTCAGAGGCGGTTTCCGATCTTTTCGATTACTATCTGGAATCGCCACGGCTTCTTGGACGTAGTTATGAAAGAGCCGGAAATGTTGCCGAGAGGATGTCGGCGATAAATCGCGACGAGGCATCTTTCGAAGAGTGGAGGCTCGCGGGTAAGCGGCAGCCGCTCCAAACGGGCGAGCAAGCGGCGGGAAAATCATCGGGTCCTACACCGAAGGATCTCGGCGCTCTGGTACGTTCCGTTCGGTAGCGGTGCCGTTCGAGTGTGCTCAGCCGCCGAACCCACACTCGGATCAGAACTGCGCTGCGAATCATTTACAAACGTCGCGGGCCGGGGTCGCGCGCGATTGACTGTCAGAGAGAATATGTCAAAGCGGTTGTAATAGCCAACCACGTCGTGAAACTGCTTTGGCTCGACGCACTGTGCGAGATCGATGCCGGCGTACAAAATTCCCTCCTCGCCACACAACGAATCTCCGACAGGCGCGCCGGTCGGACCGATCACGACCGATATACCTTGAGGAGACTGCTCAATAATTCGCAACGGCTCTGGACCGAGAGCAGACTCGATCGCCTGCCGCATCGTCCTGTCGACACACGATGCGGCCGCGATGTTGAAGACCTTCGCCTCGAAGGCGTGAGCACCAGCCCGTATTCGGATCGCTTGCGCGAGATCGTAGTTTCCGCTGGACTCCGGGGGCCGGGTGGGCCACACGGGCGGGTAACTGGAGATATGCAGTTGCTCGCCGTCTGCCATCAGTGCGAAGCGTGCGAGCGGGTTCGCATTCTCGCCGAAGATGAGCATGCCAATCCGGCCAAGTTCTGTGCTGGCGGCATAAAGACCGCTGCCGTCTCCGTTCGCCCAGATGAGCTTTTCGTAAAACGTGGGCACGATTTTCCTGTGGTGGTTCAGCATGGATCCGTCAGCGCCAATCAGTACATTGGCATTCCAGAGGCAGCCCACGCTGATGGCTGTACGCTCAGTGAAACCTATCGAAACGAAAATCTCTCTCCGGCGCGCCGTCTCGCGGATGCGCGCTAATTCAGGCCCGTTAACCTCGATTGCCGACGCGGCGAGCCGCTTGAACAGCTCATGAGTGCGGATAGGAGCTTCGAGCGCTGCCCAGATCGGGTACCCGGGCAGAAATGATTCCGGGAAGGCGATCAGGCCTGCACCGGTTTTTGCCGCCTCCTCGATAATTGCGCAGGCCTTCGCTACGCTCTGTTCGGTTTCGAGGAAAACGGGCGCGACATGAGCGGCAGCGACTTTGTATGCTGGATACCTACTCATCAGATTCGTGCTCCTCCGGATCAGAATTGCGGCCTGTTCGGCTAGAGCCGGACCGGCCGCGATTCTTCGCTGTTCTTATTTGCTTTTGAAGTCTTCAGGCCGAAGATCGGCCCCAGTGACGCGCCTCACCTCGGTGATCGAATCGAAAGGGAATCCAAGCTTTTCATGTGCGCGGCGGATCGCTTCGGCGTCTGGACCTTTCGTAAAGCAGTAAGCCTTGCATTCGGCTACGTTAACGTGCGCGCCGAGATCGGCGCCGCCTTGCTCTTCGCACGCGGTCTCGAAGCCTGAATAGAGCTGGACAAATTCAGACTCGGTAACCTGCTTAGGCCAACTCCCTTTAGACTTGTCGTGCGTGTCGATGAAGTATTTCATGCTGTCTCCTTTTCGCGACGGAAAACTAGGTACTGGCTGTGCCGCTTGTTCGATGGCGGATCGCAAGTAGAACGATTCATCCACCTCAAACAGGCGGCTGTTGATGGTAGCTACGCGACCGGGCATACTAGTAGATACGGGAGTATGCTTGGTTCGTGGCGGTCCGTAAGCGCGAACATCTCCTGCAGGTGGCACAAAGGATGTTTTGCGGTATCGGTTTCCACGCCGTCAGCATCGACGACATCCTGGCGGAGGCCGGAGTCGCCCGAATGACGGTGTACAAGAATTTCGGCTCGAAAGACGGACTAATCGTCGCGACGCTCCGGCAGGAGGACAAGGCGTTCCGGCAGTGGCTTACGTCGACGATTGAAGCGTTGTCCTCGAAGCCGGAGGATCGCATTCTGGCGCTGTTCGTTGCCCTTCACGAGCGCTTTACCGCAGAAGGGTACTACGGATGCGCGTTCATTCGCGCCAGCATCGAATTTCCGGACCCGCGGCATCCTGTGCATCGGGCAGCGCGCGAGCATAAAGAAATGATCCGCTCGTATTTGCGCGGTTTGACTGAGCAGGTTGGCGGGCGAAATCCCCTCGCGCTTGCTGAGCAGCTTTATCTGCTGTTCGAGGGCGCAATTACGGCGTCGCAGCTGCATGGCGAACCATGGCCGGCTCATTATGCGCGGGAAGCGGCCGAACATCTGGTGGCGGCGTACAAGGGTCAGAAGCAAGCGTGAGGATGGGCCGCTTCTGACCGTGTGGTTTAGCCGTTTAGCCGGCTGCGACGTCGCGAGAA
>JAFAMM010000339.1 GCA_019233375.1 Acidobacteriaceae bacterium | reverse complement strand
ACCCGCGGTTTGTCTGTGCGAAGATGCCGGAACTAAGGGCCAACAACGCAGACACGAAAAACAGACAGCTCGAAAAATGACGGAATACTTTCATACAAAAACCCGAAGCAAACAGGTCGGAACGTCTTTTAGATCGCGCATCTAAGTACCGGTTTCACTGAATCACAGCCGCGTAACATTGCCGGGGATTGGAATGTGGGGTTGTTTTGACAAGATAGAATCGGGAGCGGAGTTATGTGGAAAAGACTTGTTTTCTGCATCCTGTTTTCATTTGCCGCATCGGCTTACGGAAAGCCTCGCCAGGACCCTTCGCAAGCGGAGACACGCTGGACTGAAGCCAAGGCCGCTTCGTGGTATTCGCAGCAGCCGTGGCTCGTCGGGAGTAATTTCCTGCCCGCGTACGCTTCGAACGAGTTAGACATGTGGCAGGCCGCCAGCTTCGATCCAAAAGAAATCGATCGCGAACTGGACTGGGCGCAGGGACTCGGAATGAACACGATGCGCGTGTTTCTGCATGACCTGCTGTGGAAGCAAGATCCTGAAGGTTTCAAAAACAGGATAAACAGCTTCCTGGGAATCTGCCGCCAGCACCACATCCGGCCCCTTTTCGTCCTGTTCGATTCAGTTTGGGACCCGTTCCCGCAGCTCGGGCCTCAGGCCCCTCCCCGCCCCGGCGTCCACAATTCGCGCTGGGTGCAGAGCCCCGGCGCGAAAGCTCTCCAGGACCCGGCCCAGTACCCGCGCCTGCAAGAATACGTTGAGGGCGTGGTCGGAGCATTCGCCCGCGATGAACGAGTTCTCGGCTGGGACATCTGGAACGAACCCGACAACACCAACGGATCGAGCTACGGAAAATCCGAGCCGCCTGACAAAATCGAGTTAGTGCTGGCACTGCTTCCGAAGGCGTTCGGCTGGGCGCGCTCGGCTCATCCAATCCAGCCCTTGACGAGCGGGATCTGGCACGAAGACCCCGGTGCGCCAAATCACCTTTCGGCCATGGCCAAAGAGCAACTCGATTTGTCCGACATCGTCTCTTTTCACAATTACGACCCGCCGGCGAAATTCGAACAGGAAGTGAAGTGGTTACAAACCTACCGCCGCCCGATCATCTGTACTGAGTACATGGCCCGCCCCAAGGCCAGCACCTTCGAAGGTATTCTGCCGATAGCGAAAGAGTTCAAGGTGGGAGCGATCAATTGGGGGTTTGTCGAAGGCAAATCACAGACGAACCTCCCTTGGGATTCGTGGCAGCACCCGTATGTGAACCGCCAGCCGTCGGTTTGGTTCCATGATATCTTTTACCCGGACGGCAGGCCGTATCGTCCGGCGGAAGTCCAGTTCATTCGCGAGATGACCGGTGCGCCGCAGCCCAAAGCGTCGGCAGCCTCTGCTCACTAGCGAACAACTGGAGCGCTACACGTAAGCTGGCTCTGTTTCTTCCGCGGCCGTGAAGTAAACGCAATCCGGGTGGTGAAACACCAATGCCGATACGCTCGCTTCGGGCTCCATCATGAAGCCCTCCGTGAGATGCACGCCGATGTCGCCCGGCTGAAGCAGCCGCCAGAGTTTCGCTTGGTCTTCGAGGTTCGGGCATGCCGGATATCCGAAGCTATAGCGTTTCCCGCGGTAGCGCGACGTGAATCGCTCCTGCATGGTCATCGAAGGCGGGTCCGGGAAACCCCAGTCCTCCCGGATGCGGCGGTGCAGCCATTCCGCGCACGCTTCCGCCGTCTCAATGCCAAGGGCCTGTAGCGCGTGCGCCTTGAAGTACTCGCCGCTCGCTTTCGCCTCCTCAGAGCGCGCCACAACGCCTTCACCTGCGGTTACCACAAACAGCGCTATGTGATCGCGGTTGCCTTCCTGTGCGTCGAGCGCATAGTCGCTCAAACACAAGCCGTCCGGCTTCGCCTGACGCCCGAAGTGAAAACTGTCAACCGGCGACGCTGTACCTGGCCTGAATAAGTGCAGCGTGTTCTTCTCGCGCTCCACTTCAAAAAACTGCCACACGGCGCGCGCCTTCATAAACTGCGCAGCTTCGCGCTTGACGTCCTCCACGTTGTGAAAGAGTTCCAGCGCCTTCGGATCCCGCTCGGCGAGGAGTTTCTCGAAATTCCCCTTGAATCCGAGATGCCGCCCGTACAGCATGAACGGGTTGATGTAACTCCAGATCTCCGGCAAATGCGGGATGGTCCGCACTCTGCGATCCAGATACGGCGCCGGCGGAATGGGGATGTCCGGCCGCACCTTCGGACTCCGTCTCTCGCCCGATGGCACCGCCGGCATCTCCTTGCGCGTATCCTCAGCCGGCTCTTCGGCAAAAATATGTTGTGACAAAACCTGCTCCCGCAGCGCGGGATCAGTAAGTTCGTTCATCCAGCGCAGGCCGGTCATCGCGTCCTTCGCATACAGCGTCGGAGCCGAGTAACTCGGCGCTATCCTGGTCCGCGTAAACTTCTCTGAAAGCGCCGCGCCGCCCACCAGCAGAGGAACCTGGATGCCCGCATCGTGCAGGTCGCCCGCCGTTATCACCATCTGCTGCGCGCTCTTGACAAGCAAACCCGAAAGTCCGATCGCATCCGGCTTGTGTTCCTGGTACGCCTTAATGAGATCGTCCGGGGGAACCTTGATTCCCAGATTAACGACTTCATACCCGTTGTTACTGAGAATGATCTCGACTAGATTCTTGCCGATGTCGTGGACATCGCCCTTCACCGTCGCCAGCACAATCTTCCCGCGCGTGCTCGACGCAGTCTTCTCCATGAACTGTTCGAGGTAATTCACCGCGGCCTTCATCGCTTCCGCCGACTGAAGCACCTCCGCCACGATCAGCTCATTGTTGTTGAACAGGCGGCCGACTTCGGTCATCCCGGCCATAAGCGGGCCATTGATGATATCGAGCGGCGACACGCCTTCCTCGCGCTTACGTTCGAGATCGGCGACAAGGCCGTCCTTCGTACCCTCAATGATGTAATTCGCCAGCCGTTCATCGAGCGGCAGATCAGAGGCTTTCTTCTTCTGTCTACTGGCCGCGCCACGGAAATGCTCCGAGATGGCGGCAATATGAAACTGGTTTACGGCGATCTTTTGCTCGCGCGACTGCAGCCGCCAGTCTTCTGGAACGTTTTCGAGCAAAGCGCGGTTCGGGTGCTCGGCAGGCACATCAACAGGAGGCGTGTTGAAAAGCAGAGCCTCTGCCAACCGCCGTTCTTCCTCAGGGATCGACGCGAAGCGCTCGAGTTTCTCCGCATTCACAATCGCGAGATCGAGCCCGGCCTTCGTGCAGTAATACAGAAAAACTGAATTCACCACCTCGCGCGCTGTCGCGGGAAGGCCAAACGAAATGTTAGAAATACCCAGCACCGTCTTGACGTGCGGGATCCTTTCTTTCACTAGATGAATCGCCTCGATCGTCTCTACCGCCCCGCCGATGTAGTTCTCGTCTCCGGTCGCGCAGGGAAACACCAGCGGATCGATAATGATGTCTTCCGGCGCGATGCCGTACTTGCCGGTCAATAACTGCACGGAGCGCTCGGCAACTGCCAGTTTGCGCTCCCTTGTGAAGGCCTGAGCCTGAACCCGGTCTTCGTCAATGCAACCAACGACAAGCGCGGCGCCAAAACGCCGCGCCAGCGGGCATACCCTTTCGAATTTCTCTTCGCCGTCTTCCAGGTTGACGGAATTGATGATGCTTTTGCCCTGGCAGTAAGTGAGCGATAGTTCGATAGAGCGCGGATCCGTCGTATCAATCATGATCGGCGCTTTGATTTTGCGAATCAGCTTGTCGTAGAACAGCGGAATGTCGGCGAGTTCATCGCGCTCGCTGGATTGCAGGCAAACGTCGACTACATGGGCGCCGTTCCGAACCTGCCAGCGCGCGATCTCGGTTGCTTCTTCCCACTTCTCCTCCGCGATCATCTTCTTGAACAGCCGCGAGCCGATTACGTTGGTGCGTTCTCCGACGATCAGCGGCCGGTTCGAATCTTCGGCCTCAATTACTTCAATTCCGGAAAAATACGTTCGATGCGTCGGCCGCTTCACCGGTCTCGGCCTCTTGCCCTGCCCCATCTGCGCGAGCGCGCGAATGTGCTCCGGCCGGGTCCCACAGCAGCCGCCGATGATGTTGAGCCATCCGTGATCGACGAAGCGCTCCATCTGCGCGGCCAGCGTCTCGGGCGTCTCCACGTATTGCCCGGTTTCAGCATCCGGCAGCCCCGCATTCGGATAGCAGGAGATCCGCGTCGTCGCAAGCTCATGCACTGAGCGGATATGGTCCGTCATGAACTCCGGCCCGGTCGCGCAGTTCAGCCCGATCGCCAGCAGGTCCGCATGACTGACCGACACATAAAAAGCATCGGCGGTTTGGCCGGCCAGCATCGTCCCCGAGAGTTCAATCGTTCCCGAAACGATGACAGGAATCGGATATCCAAGCTCGCGCCCCAGCGTGTCGATGCCCAGCAGCCCGGCCTTTACATTCCGCGTGTCATTGCACGTTTCGAGCAGCAGAATATCAGCGCCGCCTTCGAGCAGTGCCTTCGCCTGGTCGTGATAACTTCCGGCCAGGTCCCGAAACGTAACCCCACCTGCGCTAACCGAGAGAGACTTAGTGGTCGGTCCCATCGAACCGGCCACAAACCGCAGCCGGCCGCCAACCGAGAACTCATCCGCAGCCTGCCGGGCCAGCTTCGCTGCGGCAACATTCAGCTCGTGCGCATCGTTCTCCAGCCCGTATTCGGCCAGAACGATGCCGGTTCCCCCGAAACTGTCTGTCTCCACTATGTCCGAGCCCGCCTCGAGATAGGCTCGATGCACGTTCAGAATGACGTCCGGCCGGGTGCGGACCAGGTTTTCGTTGCAACCCTCTAAAGCTGGACCGCCAAAGTCCGCCGCCGTGAGGTGATGCTGCTGCAGCATCGTCCCCATCGCTCCGTCCAGGAGAAGAATGCGGCTCGACAATGCGTCTTCCAGGGCTTCCCGGCGGGTTCGCCAGGCCTCATGAATGGGCGAAGGCATTTGGGGGAGATAGTTCATTGTAACGGGCCAATGAACCGCAAACCGCGTACTCGATGCGGTTCACCGTTACCGCCGCTGTTGGACCCGCTTAGGCGCTGCGCTTAACTGGTACGCAAATGCAAGCTGTTGTGGATCGCGTACAGCGCAAGCTCGAGACGATCCGACACCCCCAGCTTGTCAAATACGTTGTGGAGATGGTTCTTTACCGTCTGCTCGGTAATGAACATCTTCTCGGCTATTTCCTTGTTCTTATAGCCTTGCGCGATCAGAATAATGATCTCCCGCTCGCGCTGGCTGAGTTGCGACCTTTCGCGCGATGTCTTGCCGTTCGACTGAGTGGCATGTAACTCCGCCGGGGACGCGAACTGCCGGATCACCGCGGCGGTAGTATTTGAATCCAGCCAGATTTCGCCCGCATGCACCTTGATGATGCTCTTCTCAATCAGGTGCGTGGGCGTGTCGCGCGGTAGAACACCCGAGCAGCCGAGCTTCATTGCCTCGACAAAATCGTCCTTTCGCTCGGAAGATGCAAACAGAATCACCTTCGTGTTTTGCGTTCGCGCATGCAAACTGCGCAGCACCGTCATGCCGTCCACCTTCGGCATTTTCAGGTCCATCAAAACTACGTCTGGTGACAGCTCGACGGCCTTGTCAATGGCTTCCATGCCATCGTTCGCTTCGCCCACCACCTGAATGCCCGGGCGATCGGCGAGCACGCTGCGCAAACCCGCGAGAACGACTGGGTGCCCGTCAGCGATTAATACTCGGATAGGTGCTATAGCCATCCATAGATTCCTGCAAAAAAGCCAGCATTATTGCCAGGTCCGATGGACGCGGAATGCCGCTGACTACGAATTATAGTGCCAACCTGCAACATTTCTCTACTTAATTTATGTTTCGCTCGTTACCGAGCGGTTACGACCCAAACACAAAGACTACACAGAAGTACGTAACCTTACAAAATAACTCCTCGACACTGTGCATCTTGTTAATTAGCCGAATCCGACTAGGATCTTTCCTAAAATGGCTTCATGGCCAAGCTGTCGATCAATGATCTGGATTTGCGTGATAAGCGAGTGTTCATCCGGGTCGATTTCAACGTACCCCTGTCGCCCGACGGTAGGGAAATTACCAGCGATAAACGGATTCGCGCCTCGCTCCCGACCATTCAGTACGCGCTCGAACATGGCGCCGCTGTGGTTCTCGCCTCTCATCTTGGCCGGCCAAAAGGAAAGCCGCGAACCGACATGAGCCTCGCCCCGGTTGCCGTGCGGCTCTCTGAACTCCTCGGCAGGCCCGTCGTCATCGCTGCTGATTCCGTCGGCCCGGAAGTCGCGAAAATGCTGCCCAAGCCCGGCGAGGTCCTGCTGCTCGAAAACCTGCGCTTCCATCCCGAAGAGGAGGCCAACGATCCAGACTTCGCCCGCCAGCTCGCGTCCGGATCGGATATCTACGTAAATGATGCGTTCGGCTCGGCTCATCGCGCCCACGCCTCCACCGTCGGTATCGTCTCCTTTCTGCCCCGCGCCGCCGCCGGCTTTCTCATGAGTAAAGAACTCCAGTGGCTGACGAAGGTAACGAAAAATCCGGAACGGCCGTGCGTTGCCCTGCTCGGTGGCGCGAAAGTGTCAGACAAGATCGAAGTCATTCAAAACCTGCTCAAAGTTGTCGATAAGCTGCTCATCGGCGGCGCCATGGCGTATACGTTTCTTCGCGCGAAAAACGAGCCGGCCGGCAAATCGCTGGTGGAAGAAGACAAAATCTCTTTGGCTCGCCAGCTTCTCGATACCGCGGCGAACAAGATCATGTTGCCCGTCGATCACGTGGTCGTTCGCGAGATTAAGCCGAATGCGCCTCATGAGACCGTCACTTCCATAGCAGCGGATCAGATTGGGGTGGATATCGGGCCGCGCACCGTGCGTGAATACGCCTCCATTATTCAATCCGCCAAAACAGTCATCTGGAACGGTCCTATGGGCATCTTCGAGATGCCGCCCTTCGATGCGGGAACCATCGCCTTGGCTCGTGCTGTGGCGGATTCCGGAGCAGTATCCGTTGTCGGCGGCGGAGACTCTGAAAAAGCGATCAAAAGCGCCGGCGTCTCGGACCGCATCACGCATATCTCTACCGGCGGCGGAGCCTCTCTCGAATTTCTCGGCGGCCTCGAACTCCCTGGCGTAGCGGCTCTCTCCGACAAGGCCGAAGCAACCGCCTGACAGGCGCGCTATTTGTGCCCGTTCCCATTACTTACTTCTTTTAAGAAATCGAGCACGATTTCGCGGCAAACCTCCGGCTGATCTGTCATCAGAATATGGCCCGCGCCCGGAATCAGCCGGAATCTCGCGCCCGGGATACGCGACGCCAGCACCTTCCCGTTTTCCGGTGGAACCAGCCGGTCCTCGGCTCCGTGCGCCACCAGAGTCGGTGCCTGGATTCGCGGCAGCCGCCGGTACGAGGTCCAGAACAAAATGCCGGCAAACTGGTTGAGAAATCCCCGATTGCTCAAAGCGCACTGGCAGCGGACGTCCAGGTCTTCGTGTATCCGCTCTAAGGGCGTCGAATCCGCATACAGCAGCGGTATCAACGCCAGTTCGCGCTGCCGCCGCTTGTCGTCCGACAGGCTGATCGGCCCCTTCGGACGGATGAACCTCGGCCAGCGAGCGAGGATGCCGCCGTGGCTTGTGCATCCCAGCAGCAGGCTCCGCACCAGCTCCGGCCGCTGCAATGCCAGTTCCTGAGCGATCATGCCGCCCATCGACGCGCCGATCACGTGCGCCTGAGAAACTCCGGCTGCGCTAAGCACCGCCGCGGCATCCCGCGCCATCTGCGCAATCGTATACGGGCCCCGCGGAGCATCGCTGCGCCCCACACCCCGGTTATCGTGCAAAATCACTCGATAGGATTGCGTCAAATCCGGAACTACCCGAAACCACATCTCGTGGCTGAAGCTAAGCCCCATAATGAGGAGAACAGGGGGACCGCTGCCAGCCTCGTTCCAGTAAATTCGTGCGCCTTCGTTCTCTACATATGGCATGGCTTGGATCTATGCCCCTATATATAGGTGCGCGGCGGCTGCCCAGCACAAAAACATGTGGTGTGCGACCTTTACACCGGCTGAAAGTCCAGGTAGCATGGAAGCACCCCCGAGAATTCGTTCCATAGAGGGTAGTGCCCGTTGCTCAAACTGAAGCGCGTCGAAATTCATGGTTTCAAATCTTTCTACGACAGAACAGAGATGAAGTTCAACGGCAGCGGCATTGCTGCCGTTGTCGGCCCAAACGGATGCGGGAAATCCAACCTGAGTGACGCTATCAGCTGGGTGCTCGGCGAGCAGTCTGCAAAAAGTCTGCGCGGCGCCCGCATGGAAGACGTAATCTTTGCGGGCACCCGTGAGAAAAAGGCGCTGGGCATGGCATCCGTTACTATGACGCTGGTTCCAGACCAAGCAGCACTCGCCCCGCCTCACTGCGTAGTACCGCCAGTCCTGGAAACTGTCGCAAACGGTCATCATCCCGCAGCCGCTGAGAATCACTCGCAAACCGGACACCAAACCGCAGACTCAAACGGCACGCATCCCGTGCCCGTTTCGGAGGCCGCCAAAACCGCACACCGCGCAGGCGAGGTCACCATTACCCGGCGGCTCTACCGTTCTGGCGAAAGCGAATACCTGATCAATGGCAAATCAGCCCGGCTTCGCGACATTCAGGATCTCTTTCTCGGAACGGGCCTGGGCCCTGAGAGCTACGCGATTATCGAGCAGGGCCGCATCGGTCAGATCCTGAGCAACAAACCGCAGGACCGCCGAGCCGTCATCGAAGAGGCCGCCGGAATCACCAAGTTCAAAACCCGCAGGCGGCTCGCCGAGGCGAAACTCGAGAGCGCCAAACAGAATCTCTCGCGAGTCTTCGACATTCTCGAAGAGGTCACCCGCCAGGTAAATTCGCTCAAGCGCCAAGCCGCCAAGACGAAACGGTACTCGGAGCTGCGCGCCGAGGCAGTCGGCTATCTCCGGCAGGTGCTCGCTTCGAAGTTCCGGGTACTCGAACGCGAAAGCGCGCGGCTCGTCATCGAGCTCAATCTTGCCTCCTCCGAACTACAGCAGGCCCAGGCCGCAATTCTTGAAGGCGACGCCGGACAGACCCGCCTCATCGAAACCTCCTATGCGCTCGAACAGGAGCTGACCGCCACTCGCCAGCAGCTTGCTGATTTGAACGTCGAAGCCGAGCGCGTGCGGGGAAAGCTCGAATACCAGCTGCAGCAGGTCCAACACATAGAACAGCGCCTTGCGGCCGGCCGGCAGGAGTCCGAAGCTCTCGAAACGCAGGAAAAGGAGCGCGCGGCAGAACTGGAGCAGCAGACAGCGGAATTCCAGGGTCTCGAAGCTCAATACGCAGCCGCCCAGCAGGACCTGTCCGCCAAAAGCAGTGAGCGTCAACACGCGCAAAACAGACTCGCTGAGCAGGAGCGTGGCATGGAGGCCGCCCGCCAGCAGGTCCTGCGCCTCCTCGGCGAATCCTCAGGCCTCAAGAATCGCATCACGCAGTTCGAAGCCCAACTCAGCTCCGCCGATCGGGACACTGCTCGCGCCCGGAGTGAAGAAGAGCAGTCGGAAAGCGACTTGACGCGCCTGCAGAACCTGAAGGCTCAGGTCTCCGAACGCCTCGCTGCGCGTCAGACCGAACTGGTTTCCGTACAGGATCAGCGGAAGCAGGTCGACGAGGAACTCCGGGAGAAGCGGAATCAACTGAACGAAGCCCGCCATGGAGTGGACCATCTTCGTACCGAAGCGTCTCGCATCAAAGCGCGCAAGGATTCGCTCGAAGAAGTAATCCAGCACCGCAGCTACACAACGGAAACGGTCAAGCGGCTCTTCTCCGCGGCTGAGCGCGGAAAAACAGAAGGCTTCCAACCCATAGGCGTGCTGGCGGACTTCCTCGAAGTCGACGCTCAGGTCGAAAAAGCGGCCGAAGAATTCCTGCATGACGAACTGGAGTACGTCGTCGTCCGCAACGGCGCCGAGGCGGAGCGTGGCATCGAACTCATGCGCGGCGACCTGAACGGGCGCGCCACCTTCGTGCCCGAAGATGTCGGCGGCCAGCCGTCCGCTCCCGATCTGCCTCAGCCCTCGACAGAATCCGGCGAACTGGCCAAACTTACCGGCGCCCTCCGTTTTACGAACGGCCTGACCCAGGCGCCTGTCTCACTGCTGCCCCGCATCGCCAACTGTTACCTATTACAGGACCGCTCGCTCGCTCGCGACCTCGCCCTTCAATTTCCGCATTGCTGGTTCTTAACTGCTGATGGCGTGAACTATCACGGACGGGCCGTCAGCGGTGGCAAGAAGAACGGAGCAGGTCCGCTCGCGCTCAAGCGCGAGCTTCGGGAAGTCTCGCAGCTCGAACGGGCTAGACAGTCGGAATTGGCCGCTGCCCAAAACCAGCTCTCCCAGCTCGAAAACTCCATTCATATCCTGACCGAGCAATTGGAGCATCTGCGCACGCGCCAGCAGGCACAGGAAAAAGATGTGCTCGCGCTCGACCATGAAAGCCGCAAAGTGGCCGAGGAGTGGCAGCGCGTTCAGGCACGGCTCTCCCATGCCCGTCTTGAACTAAACCGCCTCTCGCATGATCGAGTGAAACTCCAGGAGAACCTCGAGCGGGATCGCCAGGCTCTCGCTGAACGGGAGAATGCAAGGACCCATGAGGAGCAGGCGCTCGAGGCGTCGCGTCACGAGCTGTCCGGCCTGCAAGCAGAAGTGGCGCACCTGACCGAGCAGCATGCCGCTCTGCGCGCCAGTCTGGCGAGCCTGGAGGAGCGGCGTCGCGCGCTGAACGCCAATCGCTCGCGCCTTGAAACGCAGCTTCGCGATTTCGCCAACCGCCGCGCCCACTTGGCGCACGAGACGGAGCGGCTGAATACCGGGAAGACGCACTTCCTGGCGAACAATATCGAGCTTGAATCCAACTCCGCGGCGCTCAAAAACAGCATCTCCGCAATGGAAGCGGCCGTCGCGAAGCTTGCCGGTGAGGAATCCGCCCTGCGTGCCCAGCTTGCCTCGCTCGAGGAGGATCTGAAATCGCGCCGGGCGCACGCCCAGGAAATACAGGAACGGCGGAGCGAACTGCAGGTTGCCCTCGCGCGCGCCGAGTCTGATCTCAACCACCTCCAAGAGACCTGCGCAAAGGAACTCGAATCGAGCCTGGCACAAGTGGCGGAGGCGCTCGAGACCATCGCAGACGAAAAGGCGCTAGCAGAGCTGGAAGCCAATTACTCCGAAGTGCGGCGCAAGATCGATGCGCTGGGCCCGGTCAACCCGCAAGCTCTCGAAGAGTACGAAGAGGCCCAGCAGCGACAGGATTTCCTGAATGCTCAGCGCCAGGATCTGCTCGATTCCATTCGCGACACGGAGAAAGCCATCCATGACCTCGATGGCGAGTCGCGCAAGCGCTTCGGTGAAGCATTTCACGCCATCAACGCCAATTTCCGCGAAATGTTCAAGCTGCTTTTCGGCGGCGGAACGGGAGAGATGCGCCTCACCGATGAAGACGATCTCGCCCAATCCGGCATTGATATCGTCGCCTCTCCTCCGGGCAAGCGGCTGCAGAGTGTTCTGCTGCTCTCGGGCGGCGAAAAATCGCTCACCGCCATGGCCCTGCTGATGGCCATCTTCCAGTACACGCCCAGTCCGTTTTGCATTCTCGACGAAGTGGATGCGCCGCTCGACGAGCCGAACATTGAGCGGCTCACCCGGCTACTCCACGAAATGGCGGCCGAAACCCAATTCATCGTGATCACGCACTCGAAACGCACCATGGAGGCGGCGCAATCGCTCTACGGCGTCACCATGCAGGAACCCGGCATTTCGAAACTCGTATCGGTAAAGTTCCAGCAGCAGCCCCGATATGAGGAGCGCGCCGCCGCCGCTCGCAGGCAAAAGGCTGAGGAACCGGAAATCGCCGTCGTCGCGGGCTGAAAACAGTCGTGCGTTAGCATGACAGATCAGCCTGATGCGGTTCACCATCCTGATCTGTCTTCTCGCCCCGGCCGCCACCCTCATCGCCGGCGAGGCGCCTTCCCCCAACCCGTTCGCCTCTCTCAACCCGCAGGTCGAAGCCATCGTTTCGCAAGTCTCAGCCGAGCGCATCGCCGCGCTGGAGAAAAAGCTTGGCTCATTCGGCACGCGCAACATCTATTCGGCGACGGACGATTCCGAGCACGGCATCGGCGCGGCGCGCGAGTGGATCGCGAGCCAGTTCCGCAGCTACAGCCCTCGTCTGCAGGTCTCGTTCGATAAGCACAAGCTGGCAAAACAAGGGCGGGCCTTTCGCGATGTTGAGATCTGGAACGTAGTCGCGGTGTTGCCCGGAACCGGCGAGCCCGAGCGCCAGGTTCTGATTACTGGTCACTACGACACCATCAATATGGTCTTCAAACCAGGCCCCGAGGACCGTCCCGTGTTGGATCCGGAAGCGACGGCCGCTGCGCCCGCCCCGGGAGTAACCGACGATGGCAGCGGAACGGCCGCGGTCATGGAACTGGCCCGCCTCATGAGCCAGTATCAGTTCCGCAAGACCCTGGTCTTCATCGCGTTTGCGGCCGAGGAGTACGGCCTGTTCGGCAGCGGCCTCTATGCGGAGAACGCCGCACGCGCGCACCAGGTCATCGAAGGCGTCTTCAACAACGACATCATCGGCAGCGACATCACCGGCAACGGTGAAACCGATAATCGCTACGTCAATGTGTACTCGGAGGGACCGGAAGATTCCGCCTCCCGGGAGCTCGCACGCTACTTCAAAGAAACCGCGGAACGCTATCAGCCGGGCTTCGGAGTAAATCTGGTCTTCCGGCATGACCGCTTCGGGCGCGGAGGCGACCACAGCACCTTCAATGCGTTCGGTTACGCCGCCGTTCGTGTCACTACGCCCATGGAGAATTTCTCGAACCAGCACACCGCAACCGATACCTTCGCCAATACCGACCCGCAATACGCCACGCTGGTTGCGAAGGCGAACGCAGCTGCCGCCGCCAGTCTCGCGCTCGCGCCCAAGGCCCCGGAACTGCCTTCCTCCGAGCCCGCTCCAGGACACTTGTTTGCGGAACCGCTAAGCCGCGGCAAAAGCGCCGACGGGCATGCCGGTTATGACGCCGTCATGAGCTGGCAGAACCCGCATCCGGAACCCGATCTTTTGGGATACGCTGTTGTCATCCGGAGTACCACGTCGCCGCTTTGGCAAAGAGAGATTTTCGTAGGAGATGTCCTAAGCCATACTCTCCCGAACGTGAATATCGACGAAGTTGTTCTTGGAGTGAAAGCGATCGACAAAACTGGAAACGAGAGCCTGATTTCACCCTATGTTACCCGGCCTTACCACCAGCCCAAAATCGCGACGTACTGAAAAAAAAGCGGCAGCGCTCCCCGGAAAGAGTGCGCTGCCTGTTCGACGCTATGAGCGGGGTTCCTCGTAGGGGCCACCGAGATTCTCCGAGAGATCTCGATGGGCTTCCGAGCGATTTTGTTATTGCATTTTCCATGCCGAATGACGACCGCCTCGCGGACTCTCATAAAAGCGCGGAAATTGCACATAGTCGCGGAATTTTGCGCTCGTATACCGGCGCTCATAGAACGTTTTGGATAATGCAAGATTAATCTGCTTGGTTAATTTAGATAACGAATATCGGAGATGAGGAACCCGTATGCCGCTAAACATCGAAACCAAAATCGAGGAAGGAGTCGCGATTTTTGAGCTGTCAGGCGCGCTCACCCTCGGCCCCACGCTTGTTTCCCTGCGCAATGCAGCCAAAGATGTGCTAGCGGACTCAGAAGTCACCGGCATCATCCTGCGCGTCGGCGGTGTCACCAATGCCGATAGCGCCGGACTCGGTGAATTGACCATTGTCTATGCGACCGCCAGTAAACGCGGCTGCCCCATCCGGCTGGTCGACGTGAACCCCAATCTGAAGAAAATGCTGGTCGTTACACACTTGAACGCCGTCCTGATGCCCGCCGAAGACATGGCGCACGCCAAGCGGGAAGTCAAAGCCCAGGCTCGTCCCTGACTACCCGTGAGGTCCGTCGCTAAGCTGGAGGGGTGGGCTTCAGCCCGCGTGCGGCTTTAGCCGCGCTCAAATCGCTATGACTGGGACAGCGCACTTACCTACACACCTTCACGGAAAAAATCTGATCGGATTTGCCCGTTCCGCGGACGGGCAGAAAAAGTTCCACGCCTACAACCCCCGTGAGGGCCGCGAACTTGACCCGGCATTTTACGAGGCAACGGCCGAAGAAGTCAATCGGGCTTTGGACCTCGCGGCCCAAGCAGCCATCGAAATGCGCATGCTCGAAGCTGCCCGGATTGCCGAGTTTCTCGCCAATATCGGCGAAGAACTGCTCGCCGCGGGTGACGCACTCATTGAGGCCGCCGACCGTGAAACCGCTCTGGGCATCGACCGCCTCCGTGGAGAGCGCGACCGAACCGTCAACCAGCTCAAACTTTTCGCTGGCCTCGCGTCGGAAGGCTCCTGGGTGGACGCTCGTATCGATCCGCCGCTGCCCGACAGAAAACCGCTCCCAAGGCCCGACATACGCCGCATGCTCCAGCCCATCGGACCAGTCGCCGTCTTCGGCGCGAGCAACTTTCCGCTGGCGTTCTCTGTCGCGGGCGGCGATACCGCATCGGCGTTTGCGGCCCGCAATCCGGTCATCGTAAAAGCCCATCCCGCCCATCCGGCCACCTCCGAAATCGCCGGCGAGGCCATCCGGCGCGCAGCCCAGGCCACTCGCATGCCGGAAGGCACTTTTTCCCTGCTGCATAGCCTGGGTACGGAAACCAGCATTGCCCTCGCAACCAATCCGGCTATCCGGGCCATTGCCTTTACCGGTTCACTTAGGGCTGGCCGTGCACTCTTCGACGCCGCAGCCCGCCGGCCCGATCCGATACCCGTTTTTGCGGAAATGGGCAGTGTCAATCCCGTCGTCCTGCTTCCGGGAGTTCTCGAAAACGGTACCCACAACATCGCCGAAGGCCTGTACCGCTCGGTGTTGCTCGGCGTCGGCCAGTTCTGCACCTCGCCCGGCCTGGTTTTCGGCCTCGCCTCCGGCAATTTGGATAAATTCACCGACCGGCTGAGCACGCTGTTTTCGGAGGGGTCTCCCGGAACCATGCTCAATCCCGCAATCTGCAGGAGTTTTGCGGAAAAATTCAAGGCCGCCTCGGCCCTCGGCGGTGTGAGCGTAAAGGTATCCGCGCGCCAGCCCGATGCAAAACGGACGGAAGGCCAACCCGGTTTGCTATTGGCGGACGCGCCCACGTGGCTCAAATCCGAGGAGCTGCACGAAGAGATATTCGGCCCTTCAACATTGGTCGTCCGCTGTTCGAATTCCTCCGAGCTGGCAAAGTGCGCAGAACAACTCGAAGGCAGCCTCACAGCGACCATTCATGGCACACCGGAGGAACTGGCGCGAAACCGGGAGTTGATCGAGATCCTGAGCCGGAAAGCGGGCCGCCTGATCTTTAACGGTTTTCCGACAGGTGTAGAGGTAGGGTACGCGATGCATCACGGCGGCCCTTACCCGGCCACCACCGATGAAAAGTTCACCTCCGTCGGCGCCGCAGCCATATACCGCTTTGCGCGCCCCGTCTGCTATCAGAACTTCCCTGAACAACTGCTTCCGCCGGAGTTGCAGGACGCGAACCCACGCAGAATCTGGCGCATGGTGAACGGCCAGCTCACTCGCGATTCATTGTGACGGTTACGACCCTTCTTACCTCAATCCCGACTTCGCACCCATCCAACCCGCAATCTCCATAGGGAAACTCGCTTCCCCGCGTCACTGTCCTATCCCGGGAGCATTCAATGAAAGCTGTTGTTTTTCACGGTATAGGCGATATCCGCCTCGACGACGTAAAAGAGCCGAAGATCCAGGATCCGGCCGACGCCATTGTGCGCCTCACCGCCAGTGCTATCTGCGGAACGGACCTCCATATGGTTCGCGGAACCTTCACCGGCATGAAGCCAGGCACGGTCCTCGGCCACGAAGGCGTCGGCATTGTGGAGGAAGTGGGCAAAGGTGTAAGAAACCTGAACCGTGGCGACCGCGTCGTCATCGGCTCCACCATCGCCTGCGGCTACTGCTCCTATTGCCGCAACGGCTACTACTCGCAATGCGACAACGCCAATCCTCACGGACCCACAACCGCCTTCTTCGGCGGACCCGAGGAGACCGGCGCCTTCAATGGCCTCCAGGCCGAATATGCGCGTATCCCGTTTGCCAACGTCGGCACGACAAAGCTGCCCGAGAACGTAACGGACGACCAAGCGATCTTGCTCTCCGATATCTTCCCGACGGGCTACTTCGGCGCAGACATTGCCGAAATTGAACCGGGCGATACCGTCGCCGTGTTCGGCTGCGGGCCGGTGGGCCAGTTTGCCATAGCAAGCGCGATGTTGATGAACGCCGG